>JAJFUQ010000161.1 GCA_021372355.1 Nocardiaceae bacterium
ACCATGTTGGACAAGCTGACCACCCCGAAGGCCCGGAACTGGCTGTACGGAATCGCATTCTCTGGCCTCACCGTCGCGGTCGCCTACAACCTCGTGGCGCCCGAACATGTCCCGGTGTGGCTGGACCTCGCCGCGAACGTCCTCGGCGTCGGCGGCACAGGAACAGCAGCGGTGGTGTTGAAGCAGCAGCGCAAGGACGGCGTCGTCGAGTGACCGCGGATTTCTGGACGGGCATCGCTAACCTGTCCGCCCCCGGCCTCGCCATAGTGGTGTGCGCCCTGTTCATCTGGGCACTCGCAACAGGCAGACTCGTCCTCGGCAAGCAATACCAAGCCGAACGAGCACGCGCCGACATGTCCGACGAATCCAACCGCGAACTCATCGCCACGGTCATAAAGAACACGGCCACCGCAGAAGCGACCGCCAGCATCGTGACAGCGTTCAGGCAGGAATTAGCGGCACTCGCGGAACGGACCGAACAATGAGATGGCCGTGGCGGCGACACATCGAAGAGGCTCAGCGGCGCCTCGCTGAAGCCGAAGAACGCACCAAGGGCACAGGTGACCTCATTCGCAGGTCGCGGGAAGCAGACGCCAAAGTGAGACATGTAGTGGCCCGCAACGGGTTCGGTGAAGCGCTACAGCTCGCTATGGAGAGGCGTCGGGCATGAAGTGGTTCACCGGACTGTGCGCGGCATCTGTCGGTGTGGTGTTGCTCGCTGACATCTGGTGGCTTGATACCGACGACTACCGGGTCGGCGCGAATGTCTCCCTGATCTATATCGCGTTGCTGACGTCGGTGTTCACGGCGCGGTATGCGTTCTGGTCGCAGTGGTGGAATAGCCGTGTGGGGCCGACGTATTTGACGTTGAAGCTGCTGATGACGTTGGTGTTGTGGCAGATCGTGGTCGCGACGTGGTGGGATACGGATTTTCCGGGCCGGCAGCAGATCAGGTTTGCGATCTACAGCTTGGGTGCGGTGGCGGTGTTGGCGATGATCAACACCTTGGTCCATGAGCAGCGTCGGGGGCGCGACGAGTTTGTGAAGCCGCCCGATGCGTGATCCGGGGTGCATCTGGCTGGCGTGGGTGTTGTCGTTGACGATTGCGGGTGTTGCGGTGCTGGCCTACGCGGCGACACGGTAAGATCTGCGATTGGTAGCGCCGGATGAAATAAGGCCGGTGTGCGCCAATTCCGACGCAGAGATGCGCCGAGTCCTACGAGGCAGCTCGTAGTTGGACCGCCCCGGCGGTGGCCTTTGGTCACCCAGCCGGGGCGGCTTTCGTTGTGTCTGCGTGCCTTCGCGCCGATCTGCCTTGACGCGCGCGACAATAGGGTTTGTGAAGCTGCGCACCGGCGACAAGGCAATCTTGATCGGCGCCGCAGCAATAGTCATCTACGAACGTAAGGTCCGTGACGACGCCGACCTCATCAGCCACCGCGTATCCGCCTACCGCAAACACTGGCTCGGCAGGATCGTTGCAGACGCCGTCATACTCACCACCGCGCTGCATTTGAGCGAGACGATCGCCCCAGAGTTCGATGTATTCCACTTCGCCATGAAGCATCTGCGCCGCAATGTCGGCGGGGAGCAGTAAGCTAGACGGGTCCGCTGGGTGCAGCAACACCCAAGCAGACCCTAACCCCAGCTCGATCACACCGAGAGAGGCTGACATGAACGATAGCGCGACCAACACCAGCGCACCCTTCCTGGCTCCAGGCCAGAAGGTAGCCGTGCAGATCGGCGACGAACTCATCGAAGACACCGTCCACAGTTGGCGCTACACCAGCGCTAAACCCGAGATCCAGCAGCGGCCAACAGGGTGGCGTCGAATAATCCGCGCGCTGACACCCACCCGATTCCGCAAGCCGCTACCCACCACCCGGCCATACCAACCCGCCAGCGTGGAAGTCATCATGTCCAGCGAGAGGGAACGCCGCGCAAAACGAATCGCGGAAGACATGAACGCGACGCTTCGAACCCTGGGACTCTAGGCATGAACACCTGGCCGATCGCATCCGACGTCACCGTGGAAACGAAACACTGGCGCGGCCGAATGGTCGTCGAGGACGTCGAACAATTCACCACACCATCAGGCGTGCTCACCACGACATACACGCTCCGGTCACTCGACGGGCCACCACCGCTACTGTTCGGGATGCTGCGACCTGACAACAGCGAGCAGGGATAGTGGGAGGGATGGCTACCTTCAGTCTCATGCGCGAGGAAAGCTACGACGTGCCGCGTTACGCGCACTGGTGGCAAGGATGGCGAACCCGACTCCGCGGCCTGATTGTCACGGAGATTGAGTGGGACGCCAACGATGAGGTGGGCATGTACGAGGCAGGCCGCTCGCGTCGGTTCTGCGGTTGGGATGAGCTACTGCGCCCCACCAACAAGCGCACCCGCCTGGTTCCCACCGGCGATACCGCGCAGGCAGAGGGCCGATGGCGGGACGGCGGACTCGTGTTCGATGCCATCTCCTTTGGCCCCATCCGATCGCGCTGCAGAGTCGCGTCTGTTCAGATGACCGACGAGGACGGCAACGAGATCGGCACCTTCGCCCTCACGTCTCCCATGTGTGAGGTATACGAAGGCGACACCGTACACATCACGCCACGCATCGGCATGGTCCAGGCCTAGCGCCGTCGCCGCCATAGCCAGATCGCTACGGCTGCTGCCACTAGAACGCCAACCGGTCCTACCGGGCTTCGTTTCGCCATCCCTTCTACATACCCGTCCCCACCCGATCACTACCCACACAGTGATCCACCCGTAACCAAACAGAGCCCCGTCAGCCGTCAAGGTTGGCGGGGCTCACTTTGTGTTTATAGAGGTTTATAGACCTTTATGGAGGATTTTCGATACGCCGAAAAGTGTAGACATCTCTACAGATTCGTGTAGACTGATCTACATGAGCAGCGACAAGATGTACACCGTGAAAATCACCTCCCGCTTCGAGAACAACGTCACCTACGTGGGCCGCTACGAAACCAAGACCGAGGCCATCAACGCCTCTCGGTGGATGAAGCAGCAGGCAGGCCAGAACGGTCGCTACTACCTGGCGGTCCCCGCATGAGCGTCCAGGTGTGGGACGAACCCAACCGGCGGCAGGGTCATCTCCGCATCGACAAGGACGATGACCCGCTGCTGTCGCTGTACTTCATGAATGAGGGCGGCGGGGTCATCACCTTCGGGCCGATGGCAGGCCCGAAGGTTGAGTTCACCCCGGAGCAGTTGCGGGTGGTCGGGGACTACTGCCACCGGATGGCCGACCGAATCGACGCATGGAAGGCAGCAGGGTGAGCTACACATCGGATGAGCGAAAGGCGCACGGCAAGAAGCTTGCTAGGCACCGCGCCGCCGCAGCAGAAGCCCTGCGAATCGCGTCTGTGATGGCGCGGGACGCGGCAGCCGAGGGTGTTCCCGAAACGCAGATCGCCGCAGAGTTAGGAGTGGATCGGATGACGGTAAGAAAGTGGGCAGGCAAGCGATGAGCGGCAACCCGAGTCCACCGCCGCTGCGTCGGCGAGCCTGCCCTTTCTGTGAAGGCCTCCAACTTTGGTCGCCGGGACTGGGTGAATGGTTCCATAGCGACACCATCGAGAAGCACTGCGACGAGGAGCGTCTTGCCTACTTCGATTCTGCGAAGCTGCATCGCGAACTGGGTAGGCAAGATCCGTGAGCCACATGGGCGGGCAGTTCTCGGTGGCAGTTGATGATCACGTCTGGGTAGTGCTCAGCTGCGTGACGCCATGGGTGCCATCGTTGGCTCATGCCGGTTGAAGCTAGACGGATGCACCGACAAAACAGATCGGAGACGTCGTCGAGGTGGATCGTTGACGATCTCCGCTTCTATGGCGTCATCGACGGAATCTACTTCGTCGCGCGTCGCGCTGACCGCACCGTGCGCATCGCTGACGTCACGATCGTCGTCGCGCTGCTCTGCGCCCGCCGCTGCGGGGTCAGTAGCGTCCGAGGAGCCATGCTCATCGTGTCGACCCCGCGGCGGCTCGCCCGCTCCATCGCTGTCCGCGTAGTCGTCTTGCTCATGGCTCAACGATATCGCCCTCGTAGTTGGTTGTCATTCGTTCATGCGTTCGGCTGAATTCGCTGGTCATATTGGTTTGTCCTGGTCCTTTACCTCGCGTGCGGCAAGGTCCAGCACAGCCTGAGTTAGACCTTCCTCCTCGTCTTCGTCGACCGCCGCTTGTGCATCCGATTTCTGCGCAGCTTCCAAGGCATCTCGCATTCCTCTCATTCGGTCTTGTATGGCACTGACAAGTTCTTCGTCGGTTAGGTCGTCCAGCCCTCGATGAACTTCGATCACATCGTTGGCGTCGGCTTCAGCGAGGATGCCCGCTGCGACTAGCGCCTCTACCGGTGGTCGTGCGTAGGCCCGCGCAAAGGTGATCACGTGCGGCGCTTCTGGCTTGTTCTGCCCTTTCTTCCAACGCGAGAACGCCGTCTCGCTGATGCCGGTGTCGCTGGCCATTTGTTTCTGCACATCGGTCTTGGCCGTCCGGATCACGTACTCCCACCAATTCGACATGACCAAGAGCGTATTGCGTCTACGCAATCATTGCCGCTGCCGAAACGCGGTTGCGTCTACGCAAGTTGCCTGAATGTGGAGTTACGCGTCTGTGTTTCTGCACTGCATTGCCGCAATGCGTCACCGTTACCAAACCGTGATGTTCCTTAATTGCGGTAACGCTATCGCTCCTGTAGCGTCGATCGCGTGCCCGCAAGACTGCAGGCCAGAGCATCTACCAGAGGAGGTGACGGGTGTTGGCCACACTTCAGCTCAACAAGCAGGGCCTCGCCAAAATCCGACGGCTGGCGGGCATTGAGCACGATCACCAGCTCGCCACTCGCATCAAGGTCGACGCAACCACGGTGTCCCGAGTCCTGACAGGCAAGAGCGCACCAGGCCCGCGATTCATCGCCGGCTGCGTCGAAGCGTTCGGAGCGGACTGCTTCACGGATCTATTCGTCGTCGTCCCCGACGACGAAACCCCAGCTGCATAAAAGAAAGCCCCCACCTGGCGGGGTGGGGGCAACCGACAACCGAGATAGGAGTCTCAATGTCAGATGTCAATGATAGCGACGAAGGGTTCGTCGCCATAGAGCGGACATCGCCCATCGTTCAGATGGCAGACGGTGCGCCCACCACCACGTCCATGCGGGTGGCCAATGGCACTGGGGTCCAGCACAAGAATGTGCTGGAGCTCGTGCGGAACAATCTCGCCGATTTTGAGGAGTTCGGATTGGTCGCGTTTCAAACGCGACCAAGGCCGGAGGGCCAGCATGGCGGGGGTGACATTCAAATCGCCATCCTCAACGAGGAGCACGCCACCCTCCTGCTGACCTACATGCGCAACAGCGAGATCGTCCGCGACTTCAAGAAGCGGCTAGTGCGTGAGTTCTACGAGATGCGCAAGCGCCTGGCCACGCCAATGACCGCCAACGAACTGATGGCAGCCGGGTTCGCGGAGGCCATGAAGCAATTGGAGCAGCGGGACGCACGCATCTACCAATTGGAGGCGAAGGCCAACGTCGATGCGCCAAAGGTCACCTACGTCGACACCTACGTGACTGACGCCGACCTCCTCAGCTTCTCGACCGTCGCGTCATCCAACAACGTCGGCGAGAAGTGGCTCCGCGAACTGCTGATCGCCAAGGGCTGGATCTACGTGCAGTCCGACTCCCGGTGGTCTGAGAAGGAGCAGAAGAAGGTCGTCCGCAATCGGTATTCCGAGAAGGCCGACAAGAAGCGGTACTTCCGCCGCGTCGAGGTGCACGAGGCTCCCCGGTTCCGTGGGTCTGAGGTGATGCACACCCTCAAGGTCACACCGCAGGGCGCAGAGGCTATTGCCCGCCTGATCGCAAAGGGGGCAGCTGCCTAATGAACCACGAGATCCGCTTCGCCCTGTTCGACCACACGCCGAAGCGATTCACTGACGTGAACGGTGTTGCTGTTCTCGGCGATCTCGACAGGGAGGTTGTACAGGAACACGGGGTTATAGAGCCGCTCGATGTCCGCGTCGATTCGTGGATAAGTGCGCCCGTCCGCTCAACTCTTCAGCACGGCGAACCCGCTTTCGAGCTTGGCCCGCTGACGTTCAGAGCGTCCGACGCCATTGCTCTTTACAACGCACTTGGCGATCACATCAACAACTTCCGCCTGGCCCGCTTTGTCGACGCAGACAGTAAGGAACTCGAATCGTGAAGGACAATATCTTTCTCGCCCTCGTTGCAACTGGCGCTGCCGTCGGGTCGATGCTGCTCGCCAGCCCGGAGGCTGATGCGTTGCCCGGTCAGTGTGGGCAGGGTTTCGCGTTCGGTTCCGGTGGCGGGTTCTGTGATGCCCCGGCTAGCCCGGATGGGACGTGGATGCACTGCGAAACGGTGTATGTCATGGGATTTGGTGGCACGAACTGCTTTCGGGTTCGCCCGGTCCCGGTGAATGTCGACCCGAGGGGTTGGGTGCCGGCATGACGCGCACGATTTCTGATGTTGAGTACGCGGAAGCTTTGCGTGGTTCGGCTACGAAGTCGGATGTTGAGTGGTTGCACCGGCATTTGCGTGGTGAGTCTGAGCCGCAGTTGCCGGGGTTCAAGGTGGGCCGGAAGTGGCGCGCCACTGAAGAGGACGTACAGGCGGCAATCGAGTTGCTTCGTCCGCAGCGTGTTTCGGTGCCGACTGTTCCCTCGGCGTCGTCCATGACCCGCACGTCTAGGCGGCGGCTCGCGTCATGACGTATCACTGCAAGCCTCGTCCGAGGATTCAGCATTGGCCGAAACCGGCTGGTGCCCATACTAAACCGAAGGAATCTGTGATGAAGAAATTGTTTGTTGCCACTCTGTTCGCGTCGTCGGTCGTCCTGGCTCCGTCTGCTCAGGCGTTTCCGTGTGATGCCCCGTCGCCTGCGTCGTGGTGTGCGGTGCGTGATGGGGGGAGCTTGGCCCCGGCTAGCGGCAATTCGGGTCCGCGGTCGGGGAAGACGGGTGCGGCTGACGGTACTGAGCCGGCGATCCGGTTCCGGATTCCGGGATGGAAGGCGCCGGTGCAGAAGCGGGCTGCGGGTGATGGTGTGACCGCGCCGATCCGGTGGCGATGATGAGCACGGATGTGATGTTGCCGACGGGTGGGATCCATTCCAGGGTGACGGTGGAGCACGTCGCCGAAGAGGATCAGCGGTTGCGGGTTGAGTACTCCCCAGCCCGGACGGATGTGCTGCCGGTCTCTGGCACTGAGTTCACGGTGCCCGAGCAAGTGATTGTGCACGTGGGCGATATGTCGTTGCGGTTCACGTGTGAGCAGTGGCGGGTGTTGATCGGTGCTGTTGAGGCCGTGTTGCCGGAGGTGTCCTCGTGAGTTCTGAGGGTGTGTTGCGGGTTTCGTTGTTGGTGGTGGTTGTCCTGGCGGTGTTGTTTGACGTGGCTATGCGTGAGGACTCGTACGGGACAGGAACCAAGCCATGAGCAGGCGGTCGTACCGGTTGATTGCGCACGCTTCCGGTTTGGAGGCGGAGACGCGGATCCGTTGTCAGTCTGATGATCACGAGCCGGGGGTTTTCAATCCTTGGTTGGATCAGACGTTTTGTCATTGCGGCAGGGTGCGGTATGCGGGGTTTGTTGATCAGGTGGTGTGGCCGGACAGGGCACGCCGGTTGTTAGCACCGATGGGGGTGGAGTGGTGAGCGACCCGGCAGAGGTGGCCGCTAATCGCGTAGCGCAGCAGGTCACTCATCAGATCTATTACCACCACATGCTCGATGCCGC
>JAJFUQ010000169.1 GCA_021372355.1 Nocardiaceae bacterium
CATTGGATCGGGACTGCTGAGCGATTCCTGGTTCTACAGAGGAATCGAGACGCCTGCATGCCTGTCGGCATGGATCGACGGTACCGCCGTGCAATTGAGGGTTGCAATACCTCGTGGCACGTTTAAATACCGCTCGGTACGTTTTCTTAGAAGTACCAGGGGAACGGCTTCCAGTCGGGTTCCCGCTTTTCCAAGAAGGAATCCCGTCCTTCGACGGCTTCGTCGGTCATGTAGGCCATGCGCGTTGCCTCACCGGCGAACAGTTGCTGGCCGACAAGGCCGTCGTCGAGAAGGTTGAACGCGTACTTGAGCATCCGCTGCGCCTGCGGGGACTTGCCGTTGATCTCGGCCGCCCACTGGATGGCGGTCTTTTCGAGTTCGTCGTGATCGATGACCGCGTTGACCGCGCCCATCTTGTGCATTTCCTCGGCGTTGTACGGTCGGCCCAGGAAGAAGATCTCGCGCGCGAACTTCTGTCCGACCATCTTCGCGAGGTAGGCGCTGCCGTAACCGCCATCGAAGCTGCCGACATCCGCGTCGGTCTGCTTGAAACGCGCGTGCTCGCGGCTCGCGAGGGTCAGGTCGCACACGACGTGCAGGCTGTGCCCGCCGCCGGCCGCCCAGCCGTTCACCAGCGCGATGACAACCTTCGGCATGAAGCGGATGAGCCGCTGGACTTCGAGGATGTGGAGACGTCCGGCGCGCGCGGGGTCGACAGTGTCCGCGGTCTCGCCCGAGGCGTACTGATACCCGACGCGACCGCGAATGCGCTGGTCACCGCCCGAGCAGAACGCCCAGCCGCCGTCTTTCGGACTCGGGCCGTTGCCGGTGATGAGCACCGCCCCGACGTCGGACGTCATGCGGGCGTGGTCGAGGACGCGGTACAGCTCATCGACGGTGTGTGGCCGAAATGCGTTGCGAACCTCAGGCCGGTCGAACGCCACTCGGACGGTGCCGTTCTTCTCGGCTCCGGGACCGGAGTACCGGTGGTAGGTGATGTCGGTCAGGTTCTCGAAGCCAGGGACCGTGCGCCAGAGTTCGGGGTTGAACGTCATGCGGATGACCCTAGCGTCCCGATATCGTTCAAACCCCGCTGCGACGGGTAACCGTCAGTATGAAAGTAGATCCACGTCAAGAGCGAGCCAGCGACACCCACCCGGCAACCGATGAGAATGGAAACGGCGGCGAGGACAAGTCGGACGGCCAGCGGAACCTCGACCTCTACGAACCCGATGCGCGTAAGTCGGTTGTCGTGCCGGGCAGCGGCGGCACCCTCTCGGGCACCGCATTCACCGATTGGATCGACGCGGACGGAAACCTCAAGCCCGAGCACAACCATCCCCTCGAAGAGTCGGAAGTACCGCAGGCTCCGGAGGCCGAAGAGTCTCCGGAACCGCAGGAGCCACCGGACGAGTGACGCCTGGAGCGGCGGCACCCTGGATATGGTTACGGCGTGCTGCCGCCGCTGAACGACGTGCTCGAAGGCCTGCGCGTCGTCGAACTGCCGCTCGCGGTGCCGTTTCGCGGGATCATCGTTCGCGAGGTCGCGCTCATCGAGGGCCCGCTCGGCTGGGGCGAGTTCGCTCCGTTCGTCGAATACGAAACCGAGGAAGCCAAGCACTGGCTGCGCTCGGCGATCGACTACGCCTGGGTGCCGGCCCCGGCCGGCCTGCGTACGTCGATACCCGTCAACGCCACGGTTCCGGCCGTCGATGCGGCTGACGTCCCGTCGGTCTTGGCTCGATTTCCCGGTGCCAAGACAGCAAAAGTCAAAGTCGCCGAACGCGGCCAGCGCCTTGCCGACGACGTGCGGCGCGTTCAAGCCGTGCGCGAGATCGTGCCCAATGTTCGAGTTGATGCAAACGGTGGCTGGTCTGTCGAAGAGGCCGTCACCGCGCTTGCCGTGATCGGTGAGGTCGAGTACGCCGAGCAGCCCTGCGCGTCCGTCGAGGAACTGAGTGAACTCCGTCGTCGATTGCCGAACGTGACGATCGCCGCCGACGAAAGCATTCGCAAAGCATCTGACCCGCTGCGCGTCGCGCGTGCCGGTGCTTGCGATGTCGCCGTGCTCAAGGTGGCGCCGCTCGGCGGCGTGAACGCCACCGTGTCGATCGCCCGTCAGCTCGATGAACTGGGAATTCCCGTGGTCATCTCGAGCGCGATCGATTCCGTGATCGGAATCTCGGCGGGACTTGCCACAGCAGCAGCCCTCCCGCGGCTACCGTTCGCGTGCGGTCTCGCGACGGGCGAACTTCTGGCCGCTGACGTGGGCGAACGTATCCGTTGGCAGGACGGAGAGTTGACGGTCGAACGCCGAATTCCGTCTCCCGAACTGCTCGAGGAGTTCGCTGCCTCCGCCGATCGAGAGTCCTGGTGGCGGGACCGCGTCTCGCGCTGTTGGGTAGCGCTTAACCTGTAGTCGTGAACCCGTCAACGGTCCAAGCCACCGTCGTCGTCGACGAACTCGTCCGCGGCGGAGTGCGCGATGTCGTGCTGTGCCCCGGATCGCGAAATGCGCCGCTGGCCTTCGCCTTGCAGGCGGCCGATTCGGACGGCCGCCTTCGGCTGCATATGCGCATCGACGAGCGGACCGCGGGATTCCTCGCGATCGGACTCGCGTTGTCGACCGGCGCCCCGGTTCCGGTGGTCATGACTTCCGGTTCGGCGGTCGCCAACCTCGGACCCGCAGTGCTCGAGGCGAACTACGCTCGCGTGCCGATCGTGGTGTTGAGCGCGAACCGTCCTTATGAACTACTCGGTACCGGTGCGAACCAGACGGTCGAGCAGTTGGGGCTTTTCGGGACCCAGGTACGCGCGACGATCAGCCTCGGCCTCGCCGAAGCCGGGCAGGACCAGAACAGCCAGTGGCGGTCGGCAGTGTGTCGAGTCCTCGCCGCAGCGCGCGGTACCCGCTCCGGGAACGCCGGCCCGGTGCACTTCGACATCCCGCTTCGTGAGCCGCTGGTTCCCGACATCCTTCCCGTCGGTGACGCGCCGCCAGGTCGGCCGAACGGTCGCGCCTGGACCGAAACCCAGCACGCCACGCTCGACGTTCCGATCGACATCGACCTCACCGCGGACACGGTCGTCATCTCCGGTCACGGGTCGGCGTTGCGTCCCGAACTCGCCGGACTTCCGACCGTCGCCGAGCCGACCGCTCCGCTGCACGGCCCCGCACTCCACCCCCTGGCGCTACCCCTGATCAAGCCGAAACAGGCGATCGTCACTGGTCGGCCGACGTTGCACCGCCCGGTATCGCGCCTGCTGGCCGACCCGAACGTCGCGGTCTACGGGCTGACGACGGGTCCGCGCTGGCCGGACGTCTCCGGCAACGTCGTCGGGACCGGAACGCGCGCGGTCATCAGCGGCGCGCCGAGCCCGGAGTGGCTGCAACGGTGCGACGACCTCGAGAAACGAGCGTCCCGTGCAGTCCGTGAGCAGCTCGCCTCGCACCCCAAGCCGACCGGCCTGCACGTCGCTGCGGTCGTGATGAACTCGCTGCGCGAGGGCGACCAACTCTTGCTCGGCGCATCGAACCCGGTGCGCGATGCTGCGCTCGTGTCGCATCCACGCACTGGTGTGAAAGTGCTGTCGAACCGCGGCGTCGCGGGCATCGACGGCACAGTGTCCGCGGCGATCGGCGCGTCGATCGGTCATCCTGGGCGGACGCTCGCCCTCATGGGTGACCTCACGTTCCTGCACGATGCGGCGGGCCTCCTCATCGGACCGGGGGAGCCGCGTCCTGCCGACCTGACGATCGTCGTTGCCAACGACGATGGCGGCGGCATCTTCGAGCTGCTCGAACAAGGTGACCCACAGTTCGCCGGCGTCTTCGAGCGCGTCTTCGGAACTCCGCATGGAATGGACCTCGCGGCACTGTGCCGGGCGTACCGCATTCCGCACCAGAGTCTCGACCCGGCGCAACTCGCGATTGCCCTCGACCAGCCCGCGCACGGCATTAGGGTTCTCGAGGTGGCCACCGAGCGCGCCAGCCTGCGCGAATTGCATGCATCGGTGAATTCGCGCCTGTGAACCCATCGGCTTCCCCGTATCAGCCCGGCGATATCCAGGTCGCCGGGATCGAGGCGATGGCGCACAGCGTGCGTCGCGGAATCAAGATCGCGGCGATCTCGATCTCCGCGCTCGCGGTCCTGTTGGTGCTTGCGGCGTGGAAAGACGACCTCACGATCTCGGGCGATAAGGGCGTCACAACCGCCGAAGTCATCTCGGCCGGTCGGCTGCGCTCGGCGATCAGCTTCGTGACGCCGGATGGTGTCACCCACAACCCCAAGCTCGGCGTGCTCTACCCGACGAACCTCACGGCGGGCCAGCACATCGAGGTCGAGTACTCGCGCTCCGACCCCGATCTCGTCCGCGTCGCGGGTCGCGACGCGCGGGTCGCGATCATCCCGGCCCTGAGTGTCATCGTCGTGACCTGGCTATTGGCGGCGTTGTCGCTCTATGGCGTCGAGAGGATGTACCGCCAACCGGCGCGTCACGCGTAGTGGCGAAACGTGCGACACACCACATGTGTGACACCTGAGATTTGCCGAACTGGTCGCCCGGCTGTCATCTCGACGTCAGGGTCCCGTGGATTGGGCTGGTGACCATGGGATTGTGCGTATAGCCATCGTTGCAGAATCCTTCCTGCCAAACGTCAATGGCGTGACGAACTCGGTCCTGCGGGTGCTGGAGTACCTGCGCCGCAACGGTCACGAGGCACTCGTCATCGCCCCCGACACACCGAGTGGACAGGCTCCGGCGCCGACCGTTCACGAGGGCACGCCGGTACATCGCGTGCCGGCTTTGTTCGTTCCCAAGATCGCGTCACTGCCGGTCGGGGTTCCGCAGCCGTCGATCGTCCGCGTCCTGCGAGACTTCGAACCCGATGTCGTCCACCTGGCTTCCCCGTTCGTCCTGGGTGGCGCCGGTCTGGCCGCGGCCAACCTCCTCGGTATCCCGTCCGTCGCGGTCTTTCAGACCGACGTTGCCGGATTCGCGGGAAGCTATGGACTCGCGCTCGCCGAGCGTGCTGCCTGGGTCTGGACTCGAGTCCTGCACAACCGCGCAAACCGCACGCTGGCACCGTCCTCGTGGGCCGTGGAGGCTCTCGATGAACACGGTATCGAGCGGGTGCACCGCTGGGCTCGTGGCGTCGACAGCGTCCGATTCTTCCCGGGGGAGCGCGACGACGACCTTCGTGCGCAGTGGTCGCCGGAGGGCAAGCTGATCGTCGGATTCGTCGGCCGCCTCGCGCCGGAGAAGCATGTCGAGCGCCTGGCGTGCCTCAACCGCGACCAGCGCGTGCAGATCGTCATCGTCGGTGACGGTCCCGAGCGCGCCCGCCTCGAGCGACTCATGCCGACCGCGGTCTTTACCGGCGAACTGGGTGGTCGCCAGCTTGCCAAGGCCTACGCGAGCCTCGACGTCTTCGTCCACACCGGCGAGCACGAGACCTTCTGCCAGGCGGTCCAGGAGGCGTTGTCCTCGGGTGTCCCGGTCGTCGCACCGGACATGGGCGGACCGCGAGACCTCGTCGCGCACCTACGGAACGGTTATCTGCTGCCGGTCGATCGGTTCACCAAGCTGCTGCCGGGCACCATCGACAGCCTTCGCGACGCAGAGCTCCGCGGCCGATTCGGAGAGGCTGCCCGCAAGTCGGTGATGCCTCGAACCTGGCCTGCCCTGTGCGCCGAACTCATGTCCCACTACAGCGAGGTCGTCGGCTCGGGACGGACCCTGGCCGCCATCTGAAGCACGCTGTTAACGTTTGAGGGTGACCGAAATTCGCGGTACGCGCGCCCACTTGGACAAAGACCCGCACGAGGTCGCGTCGATGTTCGACGCGGTCGCGCGTCGATACGACATCACCAACACCGTGCTCTCCGGCGGGCAGGACCGGCTCTGGCGCCGGGCCTCGCGGAAGCTGCTCGCTCCCGCGGCCGGCGAGCGCATTCTCGATCTCGCCGCTGGCACGGGTGTTTCGACCGTGGAGTTGGCAAAATCCGGTGCCTGGTGCCTGGCCACCGACTTCTCGATGGGGATGCTCCAGGCAGGCAAGCACCGCGGCGTTCCTATGGTCGCCGGCGACGCACTCCACCTGCCGTTCGCCGACGCTTCGTTCGACGGCGCCCTCATCTCCTTCGGGCTTCGGAACCTCGTTGACACCAAGGCCGGCCTGGCCGAGATCCGCCGGGTCGTGAAGCCGGGTGGCCGCCTCGTGGTGTGCGAGTTCTCGACCCCGGTGTTCAAGCCGTTCCGCACGGTGTACATGGAGTACCTGATGAAGGCGCTCCCGAAGGTCGCCGTCCGCGTGAGCAGCAACCCGGACGCCTACGTCTACCTCGCCGAATCGATTCGGGCGTGGCCCGATCAGGCGGCGCTGGCCGAGATCATGACATCAGCGGGCTGGACCGACGTCACCTGGAAGAACCAGACCGGCGGCATCGTCGCGCTGCACAAGGGCATCGCGGGCTAGCAATGTCGCCGATCCGCGGCTCGCTCGTCGCGCTTGCGCTGGCTGTCCTCACGGCATGTGGACCGGCCGCCGCGCCCACGGACATTCATGCCACGATGACCGCGCTCTCGGAGCCCGGTAGTGCGCAATCCGGTCTGGCCACGTGCCGGCTCTCGTCCCTCCCGCCGGAGGCGACCGACGTGCTGCACCGGATCGAACGAGGTGGGCCGTTCGACAATCCGGGCAAGGACGGTGCGGTGTTCCGCAACTACGAAGGAGTCCTGCCGAAGCAGGCACGCGGTTATTACCACGAGTACACGGTGGCCACTCCGGGTGCACAGAACCGCGGCACCCGCCGCATCGTGACGGGTGGAACACCGCTCGATGACCCGCCGGCTGCGTACTACACAGGCGATCATTATGAGACGTTCTGCGAGATCGAGGGCCGATGAAGACCTACGTTCTGTACGGCAAGAAGATCGATTCGAAAGCCGAGCTCTTCACTGAGCTCGGCCGCGCGGTCAACGGTCCGGGTGGATACTTCGGCTCCAATCTCGATGCGCTTGCCGATTGCCTGCGCGGCGGATTCGGCACCCCCCGCGACGAGCCGTTCCGGTTCGTGCTCATGGACTTTCACCACGTGCAGAAGGCCCTCGCGGAGCAGACGTGGGACGGCCTTCTCGAAGTCTTCCGGCATTCCGGAGTCGAGCTCGTCCTCGGCGAATCAGTCCATTAATCGAGGCCGTCGCCACTTCTGCTCGGCGCCTTGGCCGCTGACGATCATGCCGAGTTCCCGCAGCTTCGATGCCGCCATCATCGTGAAGAACATCGGATTCGGGTTCGCGCCCGAGACGCCGATCTCCTGAGACCCCGCGATGAAATCGCGGGCGAACGCCGACATGTCGTCGACGTCATCGGTGATGAGGCGCTGCGCGACACCGTCGAGAGCCGAGGCGTGATCGAGCAACGTGGTCAGGCGGGCGGCCGCCGCGGGTCGGTCGTACACGGTGAACGCGTGCCCCTCGGTGACGAACTCGACCGCACCGGTCTCGACGAGCGTCAGCGCCTGTGCGGCGATCGCGAAAATGTTCAGTTGGCTGGCGTCATGCAGCGCCCCACATGGACCGTTCGGCTCGTCGGACAGGTGTAGGAGACCTGCATCGCGCAGGTACACGACGACGTGCCCCGCGCAATGGCCATGCGAGCGAATGACTTGAACTGCACCGTCGGCGAACGACCAGCCCGACATATGTTGAGTGCCGATCGTGAGGTGCTCGAGCGGAAGTTCCTCGTAGGTCCGCGTGACGTCGGTGATCGCGACGACCGGCTCGAACAACGCCAGTAGTCGGCGCGCGGCGGCTTCCGGGTCGTCGAAGCCGGGCGCCAATCCCGACACCCGCGACAAGCTCGTCACCCAGTATCCGACGCTGTCGGGGTACTGATCGGCATCGTGCGCGCTGACGTAGTGCTGCACGTCCACGGGGTCGAGTCCGGCCCCGAGTTCGTGAATGAGGTCGTTGTTCGCGACGTGGTCGATGTGTGCGTGCGTCGTGAGCAGCAAGACCTTCGACCAGGGCCGCAAGTCGTCCGCAATGGATCGAATCGCGTCCCGAACGACCGGTGTCGCACCGGTGTCGACGACGACCAAGAGGTCGCCGGTGCGGTGAAGGATGACGTTGCACACGTCCGGCTGGCCCGCCGCCATGTTGAGCTCTTGGCCGACGATCAAGCGGGTCAGCGGGCTGATCTGGATGTGATCACCAAGCGCCACAAGGTCGGTTTATCACGTCAGCCGGGCTGGTATTCGCGATTCTCGACTAGGGTGCGCTCAACTAAATGGCGGTCGCTGGTCTAGGCGCATCGACACCCGGCCGGCCGCACGCCACATGCGTGCGACGAGGTCCTTGTCTTCTTCGGTGATGAGGTTACCCATCGTGCGCAGCAGGACGTTCAGGAACCGGCGGGACCGCAGCGCGAGCGGACCACCAACGCGGAACACGCCCGGTTGGGTGCCCAGTGCGACGACCCGCCGTCCGATCGAGA
>JAJFUQ010000196.1 GCA_021372355.1 Nocardiaceae bacterium
AGTCGGTCCGAAGATATCCGTGATCTGCGCGAGCACGTTGGGCAGATTCGCCCCGAACGACGCAGCGTACGAGTTCACAAGCGTCCGCAGCGTCTGCGCACTGATGCACAGATCCAGGCTCGTGACCTGGGCCCACGCGTCCGTCGTCGTGCCCGCCGCGCCGATCCGCGCGGCTGTCGAGGCGTCGCCCCCGTTCGCGTTGGTCAGCGACAACGAGCGGCCGTTGACGTTCTGGGCGATCGCGAGGTTGTTGAGCGTCAAGTACTGCAGCCGCAGGTAGACCGTGTCCGATGCCGACATCGACCCGTCCGCCAGCCGGATCGCACTGTTGCCCGCGATCCAGGTCAGGTTCATGATGTGGGCGCTGTCCGAGGTGACGTGCACGGGATTCGACGCGGGGACGAATCCGAGAGTCCCGCGGCTCGGGACTCCACCGTCCTGGGCGAACGAGGGTGCGGCCGCAACTCCGACCGCGATGAGAAACGCCGCTCCGGCAGCAAGCAGACGCTTCATTCCGAGGTCGCTTCCGTCGTCTCGAGGACTCTCTTCGGTCCCCAGGCGATCACCATGGAGCCGCCGATGATCCCGAGCAGCATTCCGATGAAGAATCCGCCGAGGTTCGACACGACGAGCGACGAGATGGCCAGCAGCAGGCCGATGACGCCGGAGACGAACCGGTGCCCCGGGTCAGCCCACACGAGGAGCGCGCAGACGAGGAGTCCACCGCCCGTGAGCCAGCCACCGAAACTGGTGATTCCGCCGGACACCGCGGCGCCCAGCGACACCGCGGACACCCGCAGAATCATGAAACCGCCCAGGAACATCCACAGGCCGCCCCAGAAGGGACGCGTCCGACGGAAGTCCCGGAACCAGGCAAGCGCTTCCCGTGCCTTGTCGTTCTTCACCAATGTCAGCACGAGGTCACCTCGCCGGGTTTGATCGTCGTGGTGAAGTCGGCGGCCTTGATGGCGCCGAGAAGTTCTGCGCTCCACGCGGTCGCGCGGAGATTCTCCAGGTGGACGCGCGCATTGGGGCCGTCGATGCCGAGGACGCCGGCCTGGCCACCGAGGCTCTGGCCGTTGAGGGAGATCTCGTCAGCCGAGCGTCCGACCAGCAGGTTCTGCGCTCGAACGTTGACCGCCTTGGCGTCGGTCGCATCGAAGATGAGGTTCTGACCCGATCCCTCGCCGGTGGTGGCTGCCTTGATGATGATCGAGTAGCCGACGCCCTTGATCGTCTGCTTCGCGATGATGCAGACACCGCGCAGTTTTCCGTGCCCGATGGCCAGGTGCAGTGTGCCGACCGAGCGCGACGAACCGTCAGCGTTCTTCGCGTTGACTGACGACACCACGGCGGCGAGCCCGGTGCCGTCGACCGAGTCGATGCTCGCGATGAGCGCCTGATCTGCGACGTTGAAGTTCGCGGCCATGGCACCGCTCTGCAAGGAGTAACTCAACGCAGCGACGGCCACCGTGCTCGGCACCATGAGGGCGAGTCCGCGGCCCCACCGAGTGCTTCCTGCGGCGGTTCCTGCTTGTGCGCGCATTCCGTCGTTCCACGAATTCGCGGATTCCCGCGTTCGGGCCGCGAGGTCACGCACGACTTGGGACATCGATGTCCTCATGCTCCGACCCCTTTCGATCGAGTGGTTGAAATATCCGAGGTCCACGCCAGCGCCATGCATCCGCCGAAGACGGCGAGCAGCATGCCGACGATGAATCCGCCGAGATTGGTCACCGGGTAGGAGGCGATCCCGAGCACGATCGCGACGATCGCCGCCAGACCACGCTGGATCGGGATCAGCAGGATCACCAGGCTCATCGCGATCAGGACCGCGCCGAGGACCACTCCGGCGTAGCCGCCGACTCCGGCCGCGACAACGTCATTGACCGGTCCAAGCGGCAGCCACGTGATGATGAGACCCGCCAGGAGGACATAGAGGCTTGCCCAGAACGGCCGGGTGTACCGGAAGTTCCGAGATCGAGTTCGCATGTCAGAAGCACTCCCCGTGCGCAGTGCCGCGACCGTGCGAGATCCAGGGGAACTTGATGCCGCTGATCGCGAGAATCCCGCGGATCGTGGCGCTCTTTCCACCGATCTGGAGGCCGCCGGCCCGAACAGCTCCCGGGAGTTCGAGTCCGAGGGTTCCGGGGTGCCCGGCGAACTCGAGTTCCGACGCGTCCTTGTTGGCCCGAATCGGCTGCGTCACGTTGTGCATGTCGTCGGCGGCTGGCTTGCCGTCCTTCGTCGCCGGGTTCAGCTCGGCTCCCGTCGCGGACACCACGTCGACGTGTGCCGTGACATCGCTCAGTCGCGTCTTACCCGTCGTCTGCAGCTGGACCGTGAAGGTCCCCGCCCAAGGGAACGTCAGTACGAGCGACAGGCACACGCCATCGGAGATCTCCGCCGACCCGAGTTTCGCGTTCAGTGCCGGATCGATGCGCCCGTCCTTCATGGTGACGAGATCCGCGTACGCGGTCGCACCCTCCGCTGCAACGACGGTCGATCCCGGACGGGAAGCGAGCTTGAAGTCCTGGCCGTTGAGGGCGAGGTTGAGCGGCGTCTGGCCGGTGAGCGTCAGCGCTGCCATCGCCAGGATGCCGAGCATCGGGATAATCAGGAAGACGACGCATTTGCGCCACCTGGTGCCACCGCGAATTACCTTCTGCTTCAGGCGAATCACTCCCTTGTGATCGGAAATTCAAGCCGCGGAAAGCCCCTTGACCAGGCGTTTTCCGAATTCACTTGAAATTTGAGAGTGAGACTAGAGCGCAAAAATTCGGACGACAATTCGGCGAATGTCGCGGGAAATGATATTCGCCACACAAGATCAGATCAGTACTGATCTTGAAGGGTGGCCTGCCAGCAGTTTTGATTCGGACCACGAGATCGGCCCGGTTCTATACCGCACGCGCGGGTGCGTGATGTCTCACATGAAGGACCGCGAAACCAGAGCACGGCCCGTGGCGAGTGCCGCGGGCCGTGTGATGTGTGTTTCCGGATCAGCAGTCGACATCCCCCGGAATCAGTCGGGCATGGAAGTCGGCAGCCAAGACACCTTTGAGCATCGCGGCCTGAAGCGTGCCGCGGGACGGGCCGAGCGAAGCGCCACCCGCCGAAATACCGAGCTCGCCGATCACTCCGCCGAGCGATTCACCGCCGGCGTAAACGTCCGCCGCATTCTGGTTGAGCTGCACACTCCCCGTCGTGCCCAGGGACATGGTGGCGGTGTGGAGCGTCGCCCACACTCCACTGACCTGAACCTCCCGGTCCGCGGATTCGATGAGAATGGTGAACGTCTGCCCGAAGAGACTCGTCTTCTCAGCGACACACAGCCCCTGAACTGTCGCATTCGTCGCCTGGAGCTTCACGACGTATTGCGTGTACGTGTTCCCATTGGCGTCCTTCGCCAGCTGGGGATGAACGATGATCCCGACGGGATCGTTCGTCACGATGCCGTCCGTGGTGAAGGTCCCTCGAATCGACTGCATGGCCATCCCTGCACCGAGCGCACTCTGTGACGCCGCCGCACCGATGAAGCCGGCCGGGATCAGCGCGCCGATCATGAGTGCGAAGGCTCGCCCCCACCGAGTTCCGTTATTCGACTCAGGCATTGTCGACCTCGATTCGAGCAACCGGGAGCAACAACGACTGCACGCCCGCCGGTGCGGCGATGTTCGCGGCGCTGACGTTGATGTCGATGTTCTTGGCCGGCAGGTCTCGTGGAAGCGGCACGCCCGCCTGCACGATTGCCGCCAGCAACGGAAGCAACTTGACGAGTCCGATACACGGACCGGCATTCCCGAACGGTGAGGCCGCAAGAGGTCCGAAAATTTGCGCAACGAGCCCGGTAACCGAGGCCAGGCTTCCGCCGAACGCACCTGAGTAGCTGTTGATGATGGTGTAGAACGTCTGCGCTGTCACGCAGAGATCGAGACTCGAGACGCCGGTCCACACGTCCGTCGTGGCGCCTTCGGCACCGAGACGTGCCTCCGTGTTCGGGTCGCCGCTGTTGCGATTCGCGAGCAGCACCGAACGTCCGTTGACGTTCTGCGTGATCACGACATTGTCCGCGGTCAAAGCCTCGAACCGCAGGTAGTACGTATCTGACGGAGACATCGATCCATTCGCGAGTCGAATCGGCTTGTTCGCCTCGACCCACGTCAGACCGATGAGGTGCCCACTGTCGGCCTTGACGTTCAGCGAGTTCGACGACGGCGTGAATCCGATCGTTCCTCGGTCCGGTGCCGAATAGCCATCACCGGCGGCCATCGAACGAGCGGTCGCGAATCCGATGAAGACGAAGACTGCGACCAAGACCGCGATCAGACGCTTGCTGGCAATCCCCTTGATGCTCCGGCTCGTCATCCCGACGCCTCTTCCGTCGAGTCCGCCACGTTTTTCGGACCCCAGGCGACTGACATGGATCCGCCGATGATTCCGAGGAGCATGCCGATGAAGAAGCCACCGAGGTTGGAGACCACGAGCGACGCGATCGCCAGGAGCAGGCCGATGATTCCCGCAACCGCCTTGTGGTTCTCGTCGGCCCACACGAGCAGGCCACAGACGATGAGCCCGCCACCGGTGAGCCAGCCGCCGAAACTGGTGATTCCGCCGGACACGGCGGCGTCGAGCGACACCGCACCCACGCGGAGAATCATGACGCCGCCCAGCAGCATCCAGAAGCCGCCCCAAAAGGGGCGGGTACGCCGGAAATCCCGGAACCATGCGCGCGCTTCCTGCGCCTTGGCGTTGTCGAGCAGCGTCAGCACGTGGTCACCTCCCCCGGCTTGATGGTCGCGGTGAAGTCGGCTGCCTTGATGGCGCCGAGCAGTTCCGCACTCCACGCCGTGGCGTGAATCTTCTCGAGATGGACGCTGGCGTCGGCGCCGTCGATACCGAGGCCGCCAGCCTGCCCGCCGAGGTTCTGCCCATTGAGGGAGACCTCGTCCGCAGAGCGCCCGACCAGCAGGTTTTGTACTTTCACATTGACGGCTTGAGCCTCGGTCGCGTCGAAGATCAGGTTCTGTCCCGAGCCCTCTCCGGTGGTCGCAGCCTTGATGACGATCGAGTAGCCGATTCCCTTGACGGTCTGCTTGGCGATGATGCAAACGCCGCGCAGCTTTCCGTGCCCGATCGCAAGGTGCAGAGTCCCAACCGGATGAGTCGAGCCATCCACACTCTTCGCGTTGACCGTCGAGACGACGGCCGCAAGACCGTTTCCGTCCACCGACTCGATGTTCGCGATGAGCGCCTGGTCCGAGACGTTGAAGCTCGCCGCCATGGCACCGCTCTGCAACGAGTAGCTCAGGGCCGCCACGGCCGCGGCGCTTGGCACGAAGAGTGCGAGGCCGCGACCCCAGCGGGTGCCGCCGGTCGTTGTCTTCGCTTGTGCGCGCATTCCGTCACTCCACTCACCCGCGGTGGCGCGAGTACGGGCGACGAGGTCGTGCACGACCTTGGACACAGGAGTCCTCATGCTTCGATCCCTTTCGATCGAGGTGATGATTTGTCGTCGGTCCACGCCAAGGCCATGCACCCGCCGAAGACGGCGAGCAGCATGCCGACGATGAATCCGCCGAGATTGGTGATCGGGTAGGAGGCGATCCCGAGTAGGACAGCGACGATGGCGGCGAGGTGTCGTGCCTTGGGGATCACGAGGATCACGACGCCCATCGCGATCACGACGGCACCGAGAAGGACACCGACGTAGCCGCCGACGCCCGCGGCGACGATGTCATTGACCGGTCCTAACGGAAGCCACGTGATGATGAGTCCCGCGAGAAGGACGCAGAGCCCGGCCCAGAAGGGGCGGGTGTAGCGGAAGTTCCGAAATCGAGTTCGCATCAGAAGCACTCACCGTGGGCAACACCACGACCGTGTGAGATCCACGGGAACGTGATGCCGCCGATCGACAGGGTGCCGCGAATAGTGGCGCCCTTGCCGCCGACGAAGAGGCTCTTCGCGCGCACTGCACCCGGCAGTTCCAGGCCTAGGGTGCCGGCGTGACCACCGGCCATCTCGAGCTCGGAGGCATCAAGGTTCACCCGCCCCGGGCGGTCCACGTTGCTCGCGTCCTTGGCCGGCGGCTTGCCATCCGTGGTTCCCGCGTTCAGCTCCGCACCCTTGGCTCCGACGACGTCGACATATCCCGTCATATCGGTGATCCGCGTGTGCCCCGTCGTCTGCAGCTGCACCGTGTAGGTCCCGATGATCGGAAAGGTCAGCACGAGCGACAGGCAAACGCCGTCCGACATCTCCGCCGTGGCCAGATCGGCCTTCAGGGCGGGATCGATGGAACCGTCCTTCATCGTGATGATGTCGGCATAGCCCGTGGCTCCGCCTGCGGCGACGACATCAGAACCCGGCCGGGAAGCGAGCTTGAAGTCCTGGCCGGTGATGGCGAGGTTGAGCGGCGTCTGACCAGTCAGCGTGAGTGCTGCCATCGCCAGGATGCCGAGCATCGGCGCCAGCAGCAGGACGACGCATCTGCGCCACCGCGTGCCACCACGCTTCGGGCTCTGCGTCATCGCAGTCTCCTCTGAAGTCAATTGAAATCGGCTGAAATCTTGACCACCGAATTCGGATAAACAATTCGGCGACGTCAGACGACGACAAAGATAACCACAGAATTCCGGACGCCGAAATTCGGTTAATCAGCCATCAATGATCATTGTGTGGCAAATTCAACTGGATGTTGCGAACAATTTGTGACGCGGCACAACCGGGCTGTCTGCGCCTAGTTTTCCGGGCCAAGAAATGTTGTGACGCAGGTCCCAGAAATTCTGGAACGCGGTCACGCCCCGCGCTGGGTACCTTCGAGGCGATGCACCATCAATGCGGCCGCGAGCAGGCGCGAACCGTCCGGCGTCATGGGGTTGATTCCGGTGACGTCACCGATGCGACGCAGTCGGTACGTAAGGGTGTTCGGGTGCACGAAGAGCTCCGCGGCCGCCGACTTCCGGTCTCCGCCGTGCCGGAGATGCACCTCCAGCGCCTCGAGCAGGTGTGTCTGCTCGAGTAGCGGCTCCGCCTGCTTCGCGAGACGATCCCGTGCCGGACCAGGCCTCGACAGCTGATACTCGAGCATCACGTCGTCGATCGTGTACAGCCCCGGCGGTCGCCCGACGATCTGTGCGAGATTGGCGACCTCCGCACACTCGGCGGCCACATCCGGGATCTTGTCGACGGTCACCGCGAGCGACGCGCCATACAGGCCGTCGACATACTCGGACAGCTCGTCGACGAGGTCGCCGGCGAGGTGACGCTGGTCGGCCTCGCTCGCGCCATCGACCAGCGGGATCAGAATGACGCCTCGCGCACCGTCGAAATCGGACAGAGTGAGAGCCCGGTTTGCCTGGTCGAAGTGACGCTGAACGAGCCGCATCCGCTTGCGGGCGACGAGCGCGTCACCCAACCGGGCCGCCGATGGACGAGTTCCCACATGCAGCGCTACCAGCAGATATTCGTTTGCGAGCGGTATTCCAGTACGAGCCGCCTCCTGCGCGACTCCAGACCCGCGGACCAACGCGGCACACAGTGCCCGGCGCGCAGAACGGGCGGCAGATTCGAACGAGCCCTCGACGTCGCTGTAGATCTCACTGATGATGCAGGAGGCTTCGGTGAAGTAGTAGATCAGCTCCGAGCCCATGGCACCGAGGTCGTCGAGGTCATCCGCAGCCGACTCCTCACGGATCAGCGTCCACATGTGACCCAGGGCTGCGCCAAGCGCTCGCAGCAGAGTCTGCGGCGGAATTCCGTCTTGCATGTGACGCTCGACGACCGGTTCGACGATCTGCGCGAACTCCGCTCGCGACAGACGCCGTCGCTCCTCGATGGCATCGAGAGCCGCCGCGATACCGACAATTGCACCTGGGATGACTTCGTCCACGAAGTGATCGGGCGGCAGAGTGTCCGCTTCCGGCATCGAGGCGACCGCCTCCTCGAGCAGCTCCATCGCAAGCTTCGGCACGTCCTTCTGGAACGCCACCAGCAGGCGCGCGTTCCTGGACAGCTGCGGAAGGTCCGATGTCATGGGCTCATTCTTGCGCATGACACCAGGCCCGCGACATCCCGACCTTTCGCCCGACTTGTTTCGTGTGACAAACATTCGAGAAATACTCTGTTTGCCGGTCGCAGTGACATTCTTTCCGCCATCCCGGACAATCGAATGCATTCTTCCGTTGAGCCAGAAAGCACACCGCCGTGTCTGTGACTCCATTCAAGCGCAATATTTCGAATCCGAAGACCGAATCAATCGAACTCAACCGAACGGATTTCGTCGGCGAATCGCCGCAATTGCGAATGGTGGACTGCGCCCTGCGACTCACCGTCAAGACATTTCTTCGGCTCTGGGCACTGACCGCGTCCTTCCCCTGGCCCGCCCACATCGTCGACCACGCAGGCCGAATCCTCACTCGGGCCGAGGGTGTGTCCGAGACACGAGTCGGTCTCCCCGGCTGCACGGCAACTCTGTACACACCGGAGACGACCGATTCCGACCGCTGCGTGCTGTACCTCCACGGCGGCGCCTTCCTGGTCGGTGGGCGTCACCTCCACCGAAACATGATCGGGCGCATCGCCGAACGTATGTCCGCGCCGGTTCTCGCGGTGAACTATCGGAAGTTACCGAGACACACGATTTCCGACGCGGTCGAGGACTGCGTCGCCGGCTACCTCTACCTGCTCGAGCAGGGCATACCGGCAGACCGAATCACCGTCATGGGCGACTCGGCAGGCGGGTACCTGAGTCTCGTGCTTGGCTCAGTGCTGCGTGACAACGGCCTTCCGCAACCGGGCGCGATCGTGGCGATGTCGCCACTCACCGACGTCGACCACTCGGCCAAGTTGGCCGCGCCGACGAATTGCGCCCTGTTCCCGAGCTCCGCGGCGATTGCCTTCACCAAGCTCATGAGCCGGCGTGCGGGCGGGCAGTTGGTGTCCCCCGTACTGGCGAACCTCACCGAGTTCCCGCCGACGCTCCTGCACGTCGGCCGACGCGAGTACCTGTACCCCGATGCACTCCTGATGGCGAAGCGACTTCGTTCAGCGGGCCGCACCTGCCACCTCCACACCTGGGATACCGCCGTGCACATCTTCCAAGCGGCAGCTCACACGCCGGAAGCGGTTCATGCCATCGACGACATCGTCGACTTCGTCGATGAATACATCCCGAGCGCGCTCAGCCGACGCGCGCTCTGAACCCCACAGAAAGGACCCCATGACCGACGCCAAGGCAGAGCTCGAACACGAGCTCGGAGCCTCGATTGCCCTCGTCGATCAGCTCGACCCCACGGAAGCGGACGACCTGCTCGGCCTGTTCCGCATCGCGATGAAAGACGAAGCCGTGGCGTTGCACCACGCCGTGGACGAGACCATCAACGGCCTCCCACGGCTGTTCCGTGGCCCGGCCCGCAAGATCGTCTTCCCGGGAGGCAAGTGATGAGCGACCTACTCCATCTCGCCCAACTCGAACTTCTCGCCAAACAACTGCACGTGACGCCCGAACGCATCGCGTATCTCGAGCGGTTCTCCGCCGCTGAGCTGCATGAACTCCGCGAGCGCGTCTCCAACACCATGTTCGACGCGAACGCGGATATGTTCCGCCGAATCAGCGCCCTGGTGCCGATCGTGCCGCTGTCGATCGTGATGCCGATCTGCCAGAAGATCTGTCCGCCCGAGATGGGCGGAAGGGCCGCCGGCGCCATTGCGCTGGCTCACCCGAAGAAGGTCGCCACGGCGTTGTCGCTGGTGAAGCCCGAATACGGTGCAAGCGCAGCGCCATACCTCGACCCGCGCGCGGTAGTTCAGGTCGCGCATCTCGCTCCACCGGCTCCGGTCGTGGCGATCGCCAACGAGATCCTGCGGCGTAAGGACTACGTGACCGCCGGCGAATTCGTCGACGCCGCCACGCCCGAGCTCATCATCGAGGTCGAGAAGGGCATCGACGACGATGCTGGCCTGATCCGGTCGGGTGCCTACGTGTTCTGCGCAGAGGCGCTCAACGACGTCGTCGGAGTCATCGCCGCACACAACCGACCCCGCGTTCACCGCATCGTCGCAGCGATGCTGAACGGCGAGCGTGATCTCCAGCTCGCCGGACTGTCGGTGTTCTCTCGGCTGAATTCGGATCTGATCGCGCTGGTCGGCGAAGTGCTTCTCGAAGAGGGTGACGAGGCGTCCATCAGCGCACTGTTCGAGACGTTCCGCGACGCCGGCGCGGAGGATGACATCGCCAAGCTGGTTCAGCACATGGACCCGGAGAACGTGGCGAAGCTCGTTTCCATCCCCGCGATCGCCGAACTGGACATCCTCGCGCTCAGCTAAGGGTTCGGTGACGATTCGAGCCGGGTCACCCTCAAGGTGACCCGGCTCGATGCGTCCGCACGATCGCGGGTTACACACGGGATATCGCGGTAAACCTCTTGCAGAACCCAGCGAGAGGTGACCTGATGACCGACGCCAAAGCCGCTCTGCGAAATGAACTCGGAGCTTCCCTGCCGCTCGTCGAGGATCTCGACGACTCTGACGCCACAGATCTTCTAGAACTCTTCCAGAGCGCGATGCGCGAGGAGACCGCGGCACTGCACCGCGCGGTCGACGAGACCATCAATGGCCTCCCGCGCCTGTTCCGTGGCACGGCACGCAAAATCGTCTTCCCGGGCGGCCGGTGATGAGCGATCTTCTCCACCGCGCACAGCTCGAACTGCTGGCAAAGTTACTGCACGTGACGCCGGAGCGCATCGAGTACCTCGAGCGATACCCGGCGGACGAGCTCTATGCACTGCGCGAACGAATCAGCGACGCGATCTTCGATGCCAACTCAGACATGTTCCGACGCATCAGCGCACTCGTCCCCATCGTTCCGCTCGGAATCGTCATGCCGATCATCCAGAAGATCTGCCCGCCCGAGATGGGCGGCCGGGCCGCCGGGGCGATCGCAATCGCCCACCCGAAGAAAGTCGCGCACGGACTGTCGCTCGTCAAACCCGAGTACGGGGCCAGCGCAGCACCCTTTCTCGATCCGCGCGCGGTCCGGCAAGTCGCCCATCTCGCGCCGCCCAAGCCGGTCGTGGCGATAGCAAACGTGATCCTGGAGCGTAAGGACTATGTGACCGCGGGTCAGTTCGTCGATGCGGCGACACCGGAACTCATCGTCGAAGTCGAGAAGGGCACCCACGACGATGCCGGTCTGCTCCGGTCCGGCGCCTACGTCTTCTCCGCCGAAGCCGTGAACAACGTCGTTCGCGTCATCGCGGAGAACAACCTCGATCGTGTCCGCCGCATCATCGTCACGATGCTGAACGGTGAACGCTCCCTGCAACTCGCCGGTCTGTCCGTGTTCTCACGGCTCGAGCCCAACCTGAACGCGCTGGTCGGCGACATTCTCGTCGAGGAAGGCGACGAAAAATCGCTGCACGATCTGTTCCGGACCTACATCGATGCGGGCGTCGAAGACGACCTCGACAAGGTGCTTCGAAATCTGCACCCAGACACTTTCGCCAAGCTCGAAACCTACAAGTCAATCGCCAAGCTGAAGGTCCTCAAGCACGTGAAGGCGTCGCACAAGAAGTCGCACAAGAAGCACCATCGAGCCGGAAAGAGCTGACCCGGCTCGATGGCCTGATCAGACGTCGGTCGAGAACCGCACGCCGTTGTCGGGAATCTCGACGCCCGGCCAGATGCGGGCACCACGGAGGAATTCACAGCGCGCACCGACATGCGCGCCGTCGCCGATGACCGCGTCGCGAATGAGTGCCCGCGGACCGACGATGGCTCCCGCACCGATGATCGACCGCTCGACGCGGGCACCTGCTTCGACCTTGGCGCCGTCGAAGAGGATCGCTCCATCGAGGCGAGCGCCTGCAGCCACCTCGGCCCCGCGGCCGACCACGGTCCCGCCGAGGAGCCATGCTCCCGGCGCGACACCCGCACCTGGATGGACGAGCGAATCACCGCGGTGACCGTTCAGCACGGGCGACGGGGCGATTCCGCGGACGAGATCCGACGATCCTTGAACGAAGTCGTCCGGGGTTCCCATGTCCCGCCAGTACGCCGTGTCAACGTGACCGAACACCCGAGATCCGTCGCGCAGGAGACCCGGGAAGACCTCGCGCTCGACGGACACCGGACGACCGGACGGGATGGCCTCGACCACCTTCTTCTTGAAGACGTAGCAGCCGGCGTTGATCTGGTCGGTCGGCGGGTCCTCGGTCTTCTCGAGGAACGCTGTCACGCGGCCTTCCATGTCGGTCGGCACGCAACCGAACGCACGCGGGTCGCTCACGCGCACAAGATGCAGCGTGACGTCGGCGTCGTTGTCGATGTGAGTCTGGTAGATCGCCTTCAAGTCGGCGCCGCTGAGCACGTCACCGTTGAAGATCATGACGTTGTCCGACTGGATCTTCTCCAGGACGTTGCGGATACCGCCGCCCGTGCCCATCGGCTCGGTCTCTTGGACGTACTCGATCTCCAGGCCGAAATCGGACCCGTCGCCGAAGTAGTCGCTGAAGACCTCGGCCTTGTACGCGGTGCCCAGGATGACGCGCTTGATTCCGGCCTCGGCAATGCGCGCGAGGAGGTGCTGCAAGAACGGCACGCCGGCCGTCGGCAGCATCGGCTTCGGCGCCGACAGCGTGAGCGGTCGAAGTCGCGTTCCCTGTCCACCGACGAGGATGATCGCGTCCGCCGCGACGATGTCACTCATTCCGCTCCCCTTTGTGAAAGACTCTGTGCCTCACGAGCTTGGGCTCGCAGAGCCGAACGAATCGCGACGCGCGAACGCGTTTTCAGCCCCGCCCTCAGAGCCATTCTTAGCGGAGACTGCCACCACTTCGGGTGCCGATCGGAAAGAAAGCGGTAGGCACTGTCGTGGTGCGCCGTCAGCATGATCTCGGGGTGCTTCGATGCCGAGTGTCCCTGCGCGTGCGTGACCTCTGCGGACGGCACATAGACGTTCTGCCAACCGGCCTTGCTCAGTCGATCGCCGAAGTCGACGTCCTCCATGTACATGAAGTAGCGCGAGTCGAATCCGCCGATGGAATCGAAGGCCCGGCGGCGCACCAACAGGCACGATCCGGACAACCAACCCGCGGTGCGTTCGGCGATCTCGGCATCGTGCTGGCGGTACTTCGCCGTCCACGGATTCTTCGGCCAGATCTTGCCGAGCACGGCGTGGCCGGAACCCGCGCCAAGCGTCGGGACCTGGCGGGCCGAGGGATAGATCGAGCCGTCCGGTTCCCGGATCAGCGGCCCGAGGCTGCCCGCGCGCGGCCACCGGTGTGCGGCGTCGAGGAGCACGTCGATGCTGGATCGACCCCACTCGATGTCCGGATTGACGATGATGACGAACTCGACGTCGGGATCGATCTCGGCGACGGCCCGATTGATCGCGCCACCGTAGCCGATGTTCCCGCCGGTCCGCAGCAGGCGAACGCCGGGACGCTCGGCGGCCGCTTCCGGCGATCCGTCCGTCGATCCGTTGTCGGCCAGGATCACCTCGTAGGGCCGGCTGCAGGCCTGCGGGATCGAGTCGAGAAACGTCGAAAGATGCTCACCCGGAGAGTAAGTCACCGTCACGATGACGATCCGCTGGTCTGTCACAGGATTCAGACTAGCCAGCCAAGGATGCGTGTAGTGCCTCTCGCCAACCCCGAAGTGGCGTAAGTCCCACTGCGCCCCACGCTCGCGACGACAGCACCGAGTACGCCGGACGCGGTGCGGGACGCACGAATTCGGCACTCGTCGTCGGTTGTACGCGGTCGGGATCGGCACCGATTTCGGCGAAGATCGCGCGGGCGAACTCGTACCAACTCGTCGCGCCGTCGTTGGTGGCATGCAGGATCAGCGGCGCCTCGGCCAGTTCCGCCAGCTCGAGCAGCCCGTCCGCCAAATCCGCTGCGTACGTCGGTGATCCCACCTGGTCGGTGACGACGCGTACGACGTCGCGCTCGGCTTCGAGCCGCCGCATCGTGGCCACGAAATCCGTTCCGACCCCGGTGTAGACCCAGGCCGTCCGAACGATCGTCGAGGTCGGTGCGAGTTCGGCGATCGCCCGCTCACCCGCGAGCTTGGAGGCGCCGTAGACCGTCTTCGGCCCGGTCGGGTCGTCCGGTTCGTACGGCCGCTCGGACGTGCCGGAGAACACGTAGTCCGTCGATACGTGGATGAGGCGTGCACCGACCTCCGCGCAGGCACGCGCCAGGTTCGCCGCGCCGGTCTCGTTGATCGAATATGCGGCGTCTGCGTCGGTCTCGGCCCTGTCGACGGCCGTATATGCCGCGCAGTTGATGACGGTCACCGGTTCGGCGATACGTTTCCGGACCGCAGCGAGGTCAGTGATGTCGAGATCGAGGCGGGAGAGCCCTACGACCTCGACTTCCTGATCGGCCGATTTCCGAATCACTTGCCTTCCGAGTTGGCCTTCAGCTCCGGTCACCAAGACTGTGTGCACGATGAGAAAGTCTGGCACGCCGAATCGCCTGGCCGGGCTCAGCGCACCTGACCGTTAGCCTAAGTCTCAAGTTCTCAATGAGAGTTTGAGAGAGGTCGGTTTTTGGGCGGGCTCATCACCGAAGAACGGGTCCGGCGACCACAGGTCGACCGGCCGCTCCCTGACGTGGAGTTTTCCGGTCCACCGAAGGCAGCACGTCGACTTCGGGCACTCGTCGCGGTGCTCTCCACGCTCATCCTCGTTGTCACCGGCGGCGCGTGGTACTTCGTCGATTCCGTCCAGTCAGGGCTCGCCACCTTCGACTTCGGACTCGGCGGCGCAGACGACGGCGCCACGGACATTCTCCTCGTCGGTACCGACAGCCGCACCGACGCCCACGGAAATCCGCTGTCGGCGAGCGAAATCGAGTCGCTCCATGCCGGCCCGGTCGCGACGACCAACACCGACACGATCATCCTGGTCCGCATTCCCGACGACGGATCGTCGGCGACCGCGATCAACATCCCGCGTGACTCGTACGTCGCGGTGCCGGGCTTCCAGGGCAAGATCAAGATCAACTCCGCCTACGGTTCGACGAAGCAGGCAATGTGGGACCGCCTCGTCGCCCAGGGGCAGAGCCCGAAGGAATCCGAACCGGCGGCCACCGAAGCCGGACGTAAGGCACTGATCCACACCGTCGAGGACCTCACCGGTCAGACGATCGACCACTACGCCGAGGTCGGCCTCCTCGGATTCGTGCTGCTCACCGATGCCGTCGGCGGTGTCGACGTGTGCCTGCGGAACTCGGTCGACGAACCGCTGTCCGGCGCGGATTTCCGGGCGGGCGAACAGATTCTGCGCGGATCTCAGGCGTTGAGCTTCGTTCGTCAGCGCCACGAACTCCCCCGCGGTGACCTCGACCGAATCGTCCGTCAGCAGGTCTTCATGGCCTCGCTCGCGAGCAAGGTCCTCAGCCAGAACACCCTGAGCGACCCATCGAAACTGAGCCTCATGAAGTCGGCGATCAACCGTTCGGTCGTGCTCGACGACAACTGGGACGTCTTCAGTTTCGCCGGCAAGCTTGCGCACATGGCCGGTGGCGACGTCTCGTTCCAGACGATTCCGGTCGTCGACGCGGCTGCCATGACCGATCAGGGCGAATCGATCGTCAAGGTCGACCCGAACCAGGTGAAGAAGTTCGTCGCCGGCCTCGTCACGAAGAACGACCCGGCCAAGGATGCGAACGGCGATGCCGTGACGTCCGTGGACGTCTGGAACGACACCGGAATCGGCGGACTCGCGTCAGCCGTGTCCGCGCAGTTGACCGGCCTCGGCTTCCACGAGGGCGACGTCGGCAACAACAAGGCCAAGCACTTCGCGAAGACGACTGTGCTCGTCAAGGACCGCTCGAGCGACGTCGCGCAGGATGTGGCACGCAAACTCGGTGGCCTGCCGATCGTCGAGGACCCGGATCTCCCCGACACGACCGTGCGTGTCGTGCTGTCGGGTGACTACCGAGGCCCCGGGTCGGACCGCTACCACGGCCCGTCGTACGCCAAGCCGGGCTGGCAGAAGAAGGCTGCCGAGAAAGCTGCGGCCAACTCGGAAACCGACGCAACCGGTGCTCCGAAGCGAGTCAATGCAGCGCCGGGCGGACCGCGCTGTGTGAACTAAACTTCTACGGTGCGTGAAACAAACCTGACGGCAGTGCTGCTGGACCCGATTCTCCAGCGCGACCCGGCCGGGCCGCGGATCACGCACTACGACGACGCCACCGGCGCCCGGATCGAACTCTCCGCCCTGACTCTTGCGAACTGGGCCGCCAAGACCGCGAACTTCCTTCGCGACGAGTTCGGCCTCGACCCAGGTGCGCGCGCCGCGATCCTGCTGCCGCCGCACTGGCAATCCGCCGGCGTGTACCTCGGCGCGTGGTGGGCGGGACTGGAAGTGACCCTGGACCCGGAGGCGGACGCAGACATCGCTTTCGTCACCGCAGCCGGCCTGGATTCGGTCGACGCACCGGAAGTCGTCGTGCTGTCGCTCGACGCGTTCGGGCGTCCGGTGCCCAATCTTCCGGTGGGAGTCACCGACTACGCGACGAGCGTGCGCGTCCACGGAGATCGATTCTCGGCGACGGTCGCAAGCGCCGCGCTCGAGGGCCGAGACGTCGGCTCGGTACTCGCCGAAGCCAGGGATTCTGCTGAGCGGCAGGGTCTTTCCGCGTCAGATCGGGTGCTGTCGGCGAACGAGTGGGCTACCCCGGACACGATCATCGACAACCTGCTCGCGGTGTACGCGGCCGGAGCATCGCTCGTTCAGGTGTCGAATTCCGCAGACCCGCAGCGGCACGCGGCGTCCGAACGGGTCACGAAGACGCTCTGACGGGCGATCGCTGCTCAAATGTGCGTCCCACACGCGAGGAAAACCCATATACGGCTTTCCTCCGGTGACAGCCGTCGTTTTTGGACAGCATCAGACGCGGCTGCTGTACCCACCGTCTTCGAGCCCGGCTTCGATCTCGAATCGGTTCTTCTCGCGCGGGTGCCGTAGTTCCTCGAAGGGATACATCAGCGCGAACCGGAATCCGTACCGGGCCCACTGTTCGGCGTGCACCGACTCGTGCCGCAGAACCTGTTGAGACAGATTGTTCCGCGTCAGGTAGACGCCGCCGATCGTGGTGCCGCCACGCCCGAAACCGAATCTCATTCCGCTGCAGACGAAGAGATCCCAACGCGGGTCGAAACCGATGTGGGCCCGGCAGAGCCGGGCCCACATCAAGGCAATTCGAGTGATGACCCGCGCCTGTCGGCTCCCCCGCGAAGCGCGGTCGAGCTGGACGCGGGCGGGTTTCACTTCAGCAGTGCGCGCGACATGACGACGCGCTGAATCTGGTTCGTGCCCTCGTAGATCTGGGTGATCTTGGCGTCGCGCATCATGCGCTCAGCCGCGAAGTCCATGGTGTAGCCGGCGCCACCGAGCAGCTGGACCGCGTCCGTCGTGATCTTCATTGCGACGTCCGAGGCGTAGCACTTCGACGCGGCGGCGATGAAGCTGATGTCCTTCTCGCCGCGCTCGGCGCGAGCCGCGGCGTGGTAGACCATGAGTCGAGCGGCTTCGAGTTCCATCGCCATGTCGGCGAGCATGAACTGAATGCCCTGGAACTCGGCGATCGACTTGCCGAACTGCTTGCGGTCCTTCACGTACTCGATCGCGAGGTCGAGCGCACCCTGGGCGACACCGACAGCCTGCGCGCCGATGGTCTGACGGGTGTGGTCGAGCGTCTGCAGAGCGGTCTTGAAACCGGTGCCTTCGTCGCCGACGATACGGTCGCCCGGGATCGTGCAGTTCTCGAAGGCGAGCTCCGCGGTCGGCGAGCCCTTGATGCCGAGCTTGCGCTCGTAACCCGTGACCGAGAAGCCCGGGTCGTCCTTGTGGACCATGAACGAGGAGATGCCGTTGGCACCCTTGTCCGGGTCGGTCACGGCCATGACGGTGTACCACGTCGACTTACCGCCGTTGGTGATCCAACACTTCGAGCCGTTGAGGACCCAATTGTCGCCGTCCTTGCGAGCACGGGTGCGCATCGAGGCAGCGTCCGAACCGGCCTCGCGCTCGGAAAGCGCGTAGGAAGCCATCGCCGAACCGTCCGCGATCCCCGGCAGAACCTGCTGCTTGAGCTCCTCGGAGCCGTTGAGGATCAGACCCATGGTGCCGAGCTTGTTGACACCCGGGATGAGCGACGACGAGACGCAGACGCGGGCGACTTCCTCGATGACGATGGCAGTCATGACGCTGTCTGCGCCGGCGCCGCCGTATTCCTCGGGAACGTGGACGGCATTGAAGCCAGACGCAATGAGCGCTTCTTCGGCCTCGACCGGGAACCGGTGCTTCTCGTCGACTTCGGCGGCGTAGGGCTTGATCTGCTTTTCGCAGATGTCGCGCAGTGCCTCGCGCATTTCCTGGTGCTCTTCGGGAAGCTGGAAGAGGTCGAAATCTGGATTACCTGCCACGGCCGCAAAGCCTCCTACGTCGATGAACAATCTCGGCTCGGGACTGACATTACCTCTGCCCAGTCCCGAGAATTCAGTGCCCGGAAACAAAACTGTTGGTGCACGAGAACAAGACTGGCCTGATTCAGCCCATCAGCCGCTTTCGCAGCGCTTCGTCCTTCTCGAGAACCATCTGTTCGAGTCCAGACTGGAAATCGGCGACCTTCTGTTGCAACTCAGAATCGCCGGTCGCGAGAATTCTCACAGCCAACAATCCCGCATTGCGGGCGCCGCCCACCGACACCGTCGCGACCGGAATTCCGGCCGGCATCTGCACGATCGACAGCAGCGAATCCATGCCGTCGAGATACTTCAGCGGGACCGGCACGCCAATCACCGGCAACACCGTCGCGGAGGCGACCATGCCCGGCAGATGGGCCGCGCCACCTGCCCCCGCGATGATGACCTTGAGGCCACGATCGGCGGCCGACGTCGCATAGTCGAGCATGCGCTGGGGCGTCCGGTGCGCCGAGACGACACCGACCTCGAACGGCACTCCGAACTCGGCAAGGGCCAGCGCAGCAGCCTCCATCGTCGGCCAGTCGGAGTCGCTGCCCATGATCAGGCCGACTTGTGCACTCACTTGTGTTCGCCTTCCCCGTGCGGGTCCCAGCCGTCGGTCCAGACGGCTGTCGACAAGAACTTTGCCGCCAGTTCGGCACGTGCACGAACGCCTTGGACGTATTCGGCGTCGGCGAGCGATCCGTCGGCCTCACCGACGATGTTCACGTGCCCGATCTTCCGGTCCTGGCGCTCGGACTTGCCGTACATGTGCACCTTCGCGTCGGGCATCCGCGCGAACAGGTGATGGATGCGCTCATCCATGCTCATCGCCGGCGCTTCCGGGGCACCGAGGACATTCGCCATGACGGTCACCGGGGCGATCGGACGGGTGTCGCCGAGCGGGTAGTCGAGAACGGCCCGCAGATGCTGCTCGAACTGTGACGTACGCGACCCATCCATCGACCAGTGGCCGGAGTTGTGCGGGCGCATCGCAAGCTCGTTGACGAGGAGTTCGCCACTGTTCGTCTCGAACAGCTCCACGGCCATGACACCGACGACGTCGAGTTCATTGGCGATGCGAAGACCCATCTCCTCCGCGGCGAGCGCCACGTCGTCCGGGAGTCCCGCAGCCGGTGCGATGACGACCGAACACTGACCGTTGACCTGAATGGTTTCGACGATCGGCCACGCGGCACCCTGCCCGAACGGCGAGTGCGCGACGAGGGCTGAGAGTTCGCGCTTGAGGTCGACTCGCTCCTCGACGAGGAACTCGACATCGGTACCACCGGCAAGGATCTCGGCGGCCTCCTCGGTGCTCTCGACGAACCAGACGCCACGCCCGTCGTAGCCGCCGGTCGCGGCCTTGAGGATGACCGGCCAACCGTACTCATCACCGAACTTCGTGACGTCGTCAACGCTGTCCACCTGCGCAAATGCCGGCTGCGCGATGTTCAGCGACGCCATCCGACGGCGCATGACGAGCTTGTCCTGCGCGTAGACAAGAGCCGCTGGCGAAGGCGAAACCGGAACGCCCCGCTCGACAAGAGCCTCGATGAGATCGTTGGGAACCTGCTCGTGATCGAACGTCACGGCGGCGGCGCCTTCGGCCACGGCGGCCAGTGCGGCCGGGTCGCTGTGCGTTCCGAAAACGACGTCCGGGCACACCTGCGCAGCCGGATCGTTCGGGCTCTCCGCGAGAACTCGGAGGCTCTGGCCGAGCGCGATCGCTGCCTGCTGAGTCATGCGCGCAAGCTGCCCGCCGCCGATCATGGCGACGACCGGCAACCGCGCGGCGTGCGCCTCGCCGTGGCCTTCGCTCACCGCACGAGGTTCTTTGATGCCTGCTTCACCGTCCACAGCACTCAATCGTGGCATGAGTACCGCGGAAGTTACGAATACCACGATCGAGCACCCTTACCCCCGCGTCCACCTAGACTCCGATGATGTGTCCGTAGTCGATTCCGTGATTGAGCACATTCCCGACAAGTTCCACGAAATGGCCCTGCGCCATAAGGAGCTCATCAAGTTCGCGATCGTTGGTGGAACCACCTTCGTGATTGACGCCGGCATCTTCTATTTCCTCAAGCTCACTGTGCTCGAGGAGAAGCCGGTAACCGCGAAGATCATCTCCGGCGTCATCGCCGTGATTTGCTCGTACATCCTGAACCGCGAATGGACCTTCCAGGATCGTGGCGGTCGCGAGACGCACCACGAGGCGATGCTGTTCTTCGGCGTCAGCGGCGTAGGTGTCGTGCTCAGCTTCCTGCCGCTGTGGATTTCGCGCTACGTCCTGCACCTCGAGTCGCCCAACGTCAGCTTCACCCTCGAGAACATCGCGGACTTCGTCAGCGCCTTCTTTATTGGCAACATCCTCCAGATGCTCTTCCGGTTCTGGGCGATGCGCCGATGGGTCTTCCCGGACGAACTCGAAGCCGAAGCGTCGATCAACGCGGCTCAGGACTGAGACCCCGAGCCACCTTCTCCGGCTTCGACAGCAGGAACACCCCGAACACCGCGGGCCGGCGGCGACGCAATTCCAAGCGTCCGCCGTCGGCCTCTACCAACGCACGCGCCAGCGCCAGGCCCACACCGGTCGAGCCACCGCCGGAGAATCCGCGCTCGAAGATGTGGGGTGCGAGGTCGTCGCTGACGCCGTTGCCGTCATCCGTCACCTCCACGCACACCGTTCGTTCGGCGTCGTGCGATCCGCGCGGTGAGCTCACTGACACCCGGCACGTTCCGCCGCCATGCGACAGCGCGTTGTCGATGAGGACCGATACCGCCTCACGAAGTCGCGAACCGGTGACGTAGGCCCGCAGACTCTGATCGCCGGTGAGCACCAGTTCGCGACCGGCGTCGGCGTACGGCCGCTGCCACTCCTCGACCACCGCCGACAACTCCTCGACGACAGGGATGAACTTCTTCGACGAACCATCGCTTCGAGCGGCGCGAACGAGGTCGTCGACCGAGTCGGTGAGGCGATCGACCTGGCTCATCGCCTCCTCGGCCTCGGTCACGACCTCTGGATCCGGGTGGCTCGCGAGTTCATCGAGACGCAACCGGACCGCGGTCAGCCGACTGCGGAGCTGGTGCGAAACGTCCGCGACGAGCGATCGTTCGCGCTGCAACTGGTGCGCGATCTCCACGGTCGCGGCGTCGAGCACGTCGGACACACGGTCGAGTTCGGAGATCCCGTGCCGCGTCGGGTCCGGCCGGAAGTCTCCGCGCGTGAGCCGCGCAGCCCGATCCGCCACCTCCTTGAGGGGGTCGCCGAGCCGTCGCGCCGTGATCGCGGCGACGAGCGTTCCCGCCGAGAACGTCACCAAGACGGCGAGACCGATACCGACAACCGCTTGCGCCCGAATCTGATTGACCTTCTCCCCGTCCGACGACAGGATCAGCGTTCCTTCGTCTCCGAGTTCGTACTTCTCGACAAACGGCGGATCGGTCACGTGCGGCCCGACCTCGAGCCGATGAATCACCCCGTCCGGCGTCGGGTAGCGCACGAGCAGACTCGCATCGTTGGGAACGAGAAGGCCGAGTTTCGTCGCGTCGATCTCCCGCAGCACTCCGCCCTGCGCGGCTTCCTGCACCGCGATTTCCGACGCGACGCGCTGCAACTGACCCTGCATGTTGGCGCGCGCCAGCGCTTCGATCCACAGCCAGGCCGTGACGGTCAGCGGGACGCCGAGAACGATGGTCGTGAAACCGACGACGGCAGTTGTCGAGAGCAGGATGCGGCGACGCATCAGCGAATGTTGTTAGTCGGCATTGAACCGGAATCCGACCCCGCGAACGGTGACGATCCGGCGTTCGGCAGCCGGACCCTCATCGCCGATCTTTCGACGCAACCACGACATGTGCATGTCGAGCGTCTTCGATCCGCGCAGGTCGACATCGCCCCACACCTCGCTGAGGATGGTTTCGCGGGACACGACCTGGCCGGCGCGTTCGAGGAGGACGCGCAGTAGTTCGTACTCCTTGTTCGCGAGCGAGATCTCGGCACCATTGACGGTGACCCGGCGACCAGCCGGCTCCATCCGCACCCCACACGCTTCCAGCGTGGTCTCGTCCGCGGAGACGCGACGGCGCAGCAGCGCTCGGATCCTCGGCTGCCGTGAACATGGGCAACAGCGTGGCACGCTGTTGGCGCATCTCGTCGGGCTGGAGCTTCCCACGGCGCTTGAGCGTCTCGTAGGGAAGCGGCCACAGCACGGCCGTCGGCACCCCGGC
>JAJFUQ010000205.1 GCA_021372355.1 Nocardiaceae bacterium
GCATCGCCTCTGCGGGGCAGCGACTCATGCTCGCCGCGACCGAACGTGGCTGCACGTTCCCCGGCTGCGACCGCGGGGTTTATTTCACGCAAGCCCATCACGCCATCGATGACTGGCTCGAGGGAGGCCACACCAACATCGACGAACTCGCCCCCGCCTGCGACATCCACCATCCGCTGGCCGGGCCCGCACCTCATCAATGGCAAACCGCGAAAAACGCCGTCGGAAGGACGATTTGGATTCCACCGAAAATCATCGACCCACGACAACGACCACGGGTCAACCACTTCCACCACCCCGAACGCCGGGTGTCGCTCAGGCGCGCCCCGTGACTGCGATGCGGTCCAGCCAACCGCACACTTCGTCGACAACCGGCGACGGATGTTTGATCCAGCCGACGTGGCCGCGAGGTTCGTCGAGCCGCTTTCGGGTCACGCGCGCGCCGGGGAACTCTGCGACCAGTCCGTCGACCGCGCGGTCAGGTGCGAAGTTGTCTCCGGGAAAGGACAGCGCGAGCAGCGGAAATTCACGCGTGCTGCGTTCGTGCTTACCCCAGCTTCCGGTACGTGCCATCCGCGCCCAGTCGATGATCGTCTGCTTCGACTGGATGCCGAAACCCGCTCGGGTGCCGTCCAAGTAGCCCTTGAGGCGCGCCTGCACTTCGAGAAACGTCGGCACGAACAACAACGTCGGCAGCAAGGACAGCGGGAACCGGCGCCAATGGTTCGTGCCCGACGCGGCGAGAGCAAGTCCGTCGAAGACCCCGGGACGTGCCGATTCGAGAACTGCCGAAAGCTGGCCACCCATGCTGTGGCTCACGAAATACACCGCCTGACCTGGCCTTCGACGGCGCATCTCGGCGGCGACCTCAGCCATGCTGTCAGCGAGGTCGGGGTAGCTGATCGCGGTGTTGCGATCGATGCCCTTCGGCTGGCCCGGATAGTCGGCGGTCACGGTGTACAGCCCGCGCTGCTGGAACTGCTCTGCGGCGCGACGGAACTTCGACGCCGAGATCCCCATTCCGGGCCAGATGATCAGCGTGGGACCGTCGGCGGGATAGAGGATTCCCTTCGCGCCGGACGGAGTCGAAAACTGCTCAGCCAAAGACTCGCCCGATCACGCGTCGCACCCGATCGGGCAAGCGCTGGGCGATGTCCACCGCGCCGGTCGTGCGCTTCGGCCGACGGACCAACTCACCGCCACAGTTGGGGCACGCCTCGAGCTTTGCGTGGCAGTCGGCGCAATACGTGCACTCGTAGCTGCAAATCCAGGCTTCGCCGTCGGCGGCGAGCGATCCTCGACAGATTTCACACTTCGACAGCATCTTGAGCATGAGACCTCCGGCTTCGTCGCCGCTTTCACATACACTCTGTATGTGAAACTGAACCCAATGCTGCCGGACGTGGGCATTTCACGCAAGGAGAACGCAGAACGAACCCGAGAATCGCTCGTCGAAGCGGGCATCGAGCTGTTCACCACGTACGGATTCGCGGCAGTTTCCACGGTGCAGATCTGTGAACATCTCGGCGTCACGCGCGGCGCGCTGTACCACCACTTCAAGAACAAGACCGACCTGATGGAGGCGTGCTTCAGCCGCGTCGACCATCGACTCGTGGCCCGACTCGCAGGTCTCGAAGCAGCGGGCCCCACCGACCAGATTCGCGCGACATGCCGGGAATTCGTCGATCAACTCGGCGATCCGGTGGTGCGCCAGATTCTGTTCGTCGAGGCGCCGGCCGCACTCGGCTGGGCGCGGTGGCGCGAGCTCGACGGCGGACGATCACTCGAGCTTGTTCGAAATCAGCTGGCCGCGGTCGCGGATGCCGGTCTCCTCGGCACCCACGACCCGCGGATTCTTGCCCACCTACTGCTCGGGGCCCTTAACGAACTCGCCATGTTCGTGGCGGCATCATCGTCGACCGCCCGTGCCACGGCGCTGGCCCGGCAGGAACTCGAGCTGCTGCTGAATGACCTGCTAGCGCGTACCGATACCGGTATCGCATCCGCCGACGGTGACTGAAAACGAACATTCCGACGAGCACGAACAGCACCCACGGAACGACATTCACGATCGCGATGAAGCCGACGATCGCCGCCATCATCACAACCATCGGCGCCAGCATGAACACCGACGGCCCGCGGCGACGCCCCACCGGAACCGCTCGCTGCGGTACCGGAAGGTCAGCGAACAATTCGATCAGTTCGCGGTCATAGGTCGCAGCCCACGCCTTACTGACCCGATCCTCGTACTCGACAACCGACAGCCGGCCGGCGACAAGATGGTCACCGAGCGCCGAGGCCGCGGCCTCACGCTCGGCGTCGCTTGCCCGCACCGCGGAGCGTTCGACCAACATCATGACTCCTCGGCCTCATCGTCGCCGTCGGCGAGGATGCCGTAGAGGCGACGGCGGGTGTCTTGCAGGACCTCGCGTGCGCGCGCCTGCTGGGCCGGACTTCCGGTCGCCATGACCTGCCACAGCGCCGATGCGGTCTGACCGAGAAGTGGACGGAATCCGTCGTCCTCCGTCGACGTCTCGGCGAACGCCTCCCAGGGCGCGTTCACCTCGTCCGCGTTGGCCGCGACATAGTTGTTGCCCTCGGCGGTCAGTCGAAAAACCTTGCGGCCGTTGTCGTCTGCCGCTTCGACCAAGCCCTCGTCCTCGAGCTGCTGCAGAGTCGGATACACCGAGCCCGGGCTCGGCTTCCAAGCGTCGCCGCTGCGCGAGCTGATTTCCTGAATGACCTGATATCCGTTGCGCGGCTCGTCGGCGAGCACCGACAGAATCGCCGCACGCACGTCGCCTCGACGTACCCTCGGTCCACGCCGCCCAGCCCACGGCGGCGCTCCCCAGCCCTTTGCCCACGGCGGTGGACCGCCCCAAGCCCCCCGGCCAGGTCCGTACATCGCCCAATTTCCGGCCCCATGCGGGCCGCAATGCCGTCCGAACATTGCTATCGCCTCCGATCCTTCGCGACAGTTTCACGATATATCGCGATTGGTTCGTCAGCCACGAAAAATTTCCTGACAAATCCGCGGCAATCGAGGACCGAAATGGTCCTAGATCTGCGTCACAGTTTTAGATGACAGACAGATCGGAAAGGACTGAACCATGACTTCTCCAGACCGCTACATCCCCGGCGTCCCTTGCTGGGCAGACACCAACCAACCCGACCCGAAGGCCGCCGCCGAGTTCTACTCCGGCCTTTTCGGATGGAAGACCGAGAACGTCATGCCCGCCGACGCTCCCAGCGAGTACTTGATCGGCCGTCTGGCCGGCGGTGACGTCGCGGCCGTCACCGGATTCCCGGAGGGCGCACCGAAGATCCCGGTGTGGAACACCTACATCTGGGTCGACAGCGCCGACGAAACCGCAGAGAAGGTTCGCGCCGCAGGTGGATCGGTACCAATGGACCCCTGGGACGTGCCCGGCGCCGGCCGGATGGCAGTGATGCTCGATCCCGAAGGCGCGCATTTCATGGCGTGGGAGCCGGGTGAGCACCGCGGATCCGCCGTGGTGAACGAGCCCGGTAGCGTCAACTTCAACACTCTCAGCAGCCGCGACCTGGCCGGTGCCAAGAAGTTCTACGGCGCCGTCTTCGGTTGGGAGACACTCGAACTCGGCCCGGGCATGACCTTCTGGACACTGCCGGACTACGGCAAGCACCTCGATTTGCTCAACCCCGGAACGCTCGAACGCTTTGCCGAGTTCGGCCCCCAGGGATTTGAGAACGTCGTCGCCTGCCTGACGCAGATCAGCGACGACGACCGCGAGACCCGCTCGAATTGGGGAATCACGTTCGCCGTCGCTGATGCGGACGAGACGGTTGCCAAGGTGACCGACTTGGGCGGCACGGTCCTCGCACCGGCGATCGACGCACCTTGGGTGCGATTCGCCGTGGTGGCTGACCCCGCCGGCGCCGTTTTCACCGCCAGCCAGTTCAAGCCGGAAAACGCCGCTTAGCGCTTCTTCTTGGGAGTCACGCGCATCGTGATGTCGGCGTGCACGACCTCGACGCCGTTGGTGTCGACGATTCGGACCGGAACGATCCAGTCGACACCATCGGTGTCGCTGAGCGGCGGCAATGCCGACTCCGCGATCGCCTGCAGATCGGTCTTGGCCATCTTCAGGTACTGCACGGTCATCCCGACCGGAATCCATCGATGGCTCGACGGGATCGTCACGTCGGTCATCGTGCCGGCGGCGAGCTCTGCAGCATTGCAGCAAGCGATCGCGTGAACCGTCCCCAGGTGGTTGTGGACCTTGCGGCGGTTCTTCACCTTGATCACCGCGCGACCGGGGCCGAGCTCTTCGAATTCCGGCGAGATCGATCCGAAGAACGGCGCCTTGAGGCATAGCGCCTCACTGAAGATGGTCTTCCCGAACGGGAGTCGCTGGGCCTGTTGCCAGAGATCGAGAACCTTCACGAAACGAATCCTTACTTCGGGGTGTGGATGAGACAGGTGGTGGTGGCGTGGGCGACCAGTCGGCCGTCCGCATCGACGACCTTTCCCTCAGCCGTTGCAGTACTACGTCCGGCGTGAACGACCGTGCCGGTTCCAATGAGCTGTCGGCCGTCGGTCGGAACCGTCCGGATGTAGTTCACCTTGATTTCCAGCGTGGAATAGCCTATTCCGGGTCCTAGCGTGGAGTGAACCGCGCAACCCATGACCGAATCGAGCAGCGTCGCGCAAATTCCCCCGTGGACCGAGCCGAGCGGGTTTGCGAAGTCCGGACGCGTCTCGATCGAGAACGAGACCTCGCCGTATTCGAGCTTCTCGTAGGAAAATCCGAGCAGATTGCCGATATTGGGCGCATCCTTCGGCGCGGTCATGAACATCCGGAGAAGTTCGAGGCCAGTTGGCGCAGCTTGATCGGTCATTTCCACTCCTTTGTGTAAAGACCAGTAGGTTTCGTCACTAGACCATTCAGTCTATTGGGAAAAGAATCTACACTTGATTGGACTGACCGGTCTATAGCGGAGGATGTGAACAGTGGCACAGGGACCACGGGAGCGCCTACTCACCAGCGCCATCGCGCTGATGTGCGAGCGTGGCGTCCACGCAACCGGGCTCACCGAGTTGCTGCAGCACAGCGGCACCGCGCGCGGTTCGATCTACCAGCACTTTCCCGGCGGCAAGTCCGACCTCATGGAGCAGGCCACGTATGCCGCCGGCCGATTCATCAGCCGCTTGATCACGTCGCTCCTCGAGACCAAGTCGCCCGACGAGGCCCTCGTCGGCCTCATCGATTACTGGATTTACGAACTTCAGTCGAGCGACTACTCGCGCGGTTGCCCAATCCTCGCCGCCGCACAGAGCGGGGCAGGCGAACCCGCCATCCAGGCGGCAGCCGCCGCAGTATTCAACGACTGGGCCGATCAGGTAACCGAAGCACTTGCAGGACTAGGCGTTTCGCGAGCGCAAGCACAGCCCCTCGCGAGCTTGGCGATCAGCAGCATCGAAGGCGCGATCACCCAGAGCCGCGCTCGCCGGTCTACTCAGCCGCTCGAGGATCTGAAGGCAGTCTTGGTACCGCTGACGCAACACACCCTTGCGGCCGCGGCCTGACACCTTGCCTGCATAGACCGTTCGGTCTAACCTCACGATTCATGACCTACGTGATCGCCGAACCCTGCGTCGACGTGCTGGACCGTGCGTGCATCGAAGAATGCCCGGTCGACTGCATCTACGAGGGCGAGCGGATGCTCTACATCCACCCCGACGAGTGCGTCGATTGCGGTGCGTGCGAACCGGTTTGCCCAGTGGAAGCGATCTTCTACGCCGACGACGTGCCCACCGAGTGGACCGAATACACACAGGCCAACGTCGATTTCTTCGACACACTCGGATCACCTGGCGGCGCCGCGAAGGCCGGAAAACAGAACTTCGACGTGCCGTTCATCGCAGCGTTGGAACAGCGCGAACTCGATCACTGAGCAGCGAGAACCATCCGGATTCCCGCACCGAACTGCGTCGACACCCGACCGATCTCGACGAACCCCGCGGACCGGTAGAACGTCAGTGCGTGCGGGTTCGCGTCGACCTCGATTCGACGTATCCCGCTCTCGCGGGCTTCGGAAACCAGCTGCTCTATCAGCGCCGTGGCGACGCCCTGCCGCTGACACTCGGGGGCGACGAACAGGTCGTCGAGCTCGCCATCGGCGGTCACTGTCGCGAATCCGATGATGGTCGAATCCCGCTCGGCGACAAGGCATATCGACCCTGCACTCAGATCACCGCGCCACACCAGGTATTCCGGATTCGCCAGCAGAACCTCACGCTCGCCGTAGTTGGACAGCGACGACGTGCGGTAGACATGGCGGATTTGCGAGATATCCGACGCCTGAGCGGCCCGGATCGTGAATCCCGTCATGCGCGATTGAACGGCAATCCGTCCGGTACGTCATCCGGACTTGCGTGGTATTTCCGCATACCCACGGTCGCCGCGCGAAAGTACTCGTGAATCCGCTGCCCGGTCTCGCCGGTGATGCCGGAATCGCGTAAAGCGTCCGCGAAGAGCGCGATGCAGATCGCGTCCATCTCTTCGTGTTCGCCGTTGCCCGCGTGCATCCGCTGCATGGCCGTCTCGTCGCCATATCCGGCGGTGTACAGCGGAGGACCACCGAGCGCTTCCGCGAGGTACGCAGCGAGTCGCTCGTCGTGCTGGGGATGGAGTCCGTCGTGCGAAAACGGATGCTCAGCAACGGGATCGGCGAGGCACAGTGCATGCCATCGCCGGCACATCGCCAACAGCGCGTCGAATCCACCAGCGTCCTCGTACAGGCCCATGGAGTCAGTATCCGCCTGGGCCACGATCAGTTCTCGATGTCGTCGAGAGACCAGGTTCCGTCGCCGGCCAGTGTCAATCGCTTCTCGTGATGGACGTCCACCGTGCTGCGGTGCGCCACCGAGACGAGAATCAGTCCCGGAAGCTGTTGACGAACAGTCGAATACAGCGTGTATTCGAGACCCTGGTCGATCGAAGACGTCGCTTCGTCGAGGAACACGACCTTCGGCCGATTGAGCAGGATGCGTGCGAAGGCAACGCGCTGCTGCTCACCCGGCGACAGGATGTGGTCCCACAACTGCACGTCGTCGAGTCGCTCCGTGAGGTGCGGCAGGAACACATCGTGCAGCACCTGACGAAGTCTGTCGTCCGAGAATTCCTCGTCCCTGGCCGGATAGGTCAGCGCCGTTCGCAGCGGACCGAGCGGCATGTACGGCATCTGCGACAGGAACATCGTCTGGTTGCCCGGAGGGTGCGCGACATCTCCGTCACACCAGGGCCAGAGCCCGGCCAGGCTCCGCAAGAGAGTGGTCTTTCCACTACCCGAGGCGCCGGACACGACGATCGCATCCGACTCGTTCATCACCAGTGAGAGGTCGTCGATGAGGCTCGTACCGTCCGGCAGGCGAACGGTGACGCGCGACAACGTCAGCGAGTCGTCGCTGTCGGTCGGGACGATCTTCGGCAGATCCCGTGCAATCTCGTCGGCACTCAGCATTCCGTCGAGACGGACGAGGGTCGATCGGAAGTAGGTGAAGGCGTCGTACGAATTTCGCAGGATCGACAGCGAATCGTGCACGTTGTCGAACGCCCGCGCCGACTGCATGAGATCGCCGAGCTTGATCTGTCCGGCGAACAAGCGTGGCGCCTGAAGCACGATCGCGAAAACCGCCGCGACTTGGCTGACGGCCAGGTTCCACGCGTTGAACTTGATGTTTCGGTAGACCAGCCGCCACCGGTTGTCGATCACCCGGTCGAAGCGCCGGAAAACCTCGGCTCGCTCGACGTCCTGCCCGCGGTAGAACGCGACCTTTTCCGCCGAATCCCGCAGGCGGATAAGCGCATAGCGGAAGCTCGCGGTCAACGCCTGCAGTGAGAAGTTGAGGCGGATGAGCGGACGGCCGACCCAGAAGGCCACGATCGTTGCGATGGTCACATAAATCAGCGCACCCCACACCAGAGCGTGCGGAATCGTGGTTCCGAAAATCGTCAGCGGACCGGACAATTCCCACAGAATCGTGGTGAACGAGACGATCGTCAAGCACGATCCGATGACCCCCGGGGGCGGCACGACGTAATCGCCGACTTGTCCGCCGAAGGCCAGCGAATAGACGCCACGGGTGAATTCGTCGACGTCCTGCTGAATGCGCTGATCGGGGTTGTCGATCGTCGCGTCGACGAATCGCGAACGGTAATACGCGTCCCCGCGAAGCCAATCGCCGGCCGCGCGATTGTTGAGCCAGATCCGCCATCGGATCTGCAAAACCTGCCCGATCCAGTACTCGAACATCGAGCGCACGACGTGGATCGTCGCCAGCACGAAGAACACCTTCATGCTGAACCAGAAATCGTGTTTGGCCTGCGTCAATCCGGCCTGGTCACCCTGCGCCATGGCCGAGAAGGCGTTCTGCAGCGACGTGTAGAGATCGTTGCCCTGGTAGGTCAGCAGCACGATCACGCGCACCGATGACACCGCCATCACCAGGACTACACCGAGAACCAGCAGATCGCGCCACTGGGTCTTCGGGTTGAAGAATCCGCCACTGATACGCCAGAACTGGGCTCCCCACTCGGTGACTCGAATGAGTACCGCACTCACCGCGACGAGAATTACCGTGGTGATCACCGACGCTTCCGCGATCCACCACAAGCTCGCCCAGAGCTCATTTCCCCAATCGACCGAGGTCGTCATCGGCTCAATGTAAACGAGCCAATTCCGCTATCGGACCATGATTGGAAAGTCGAATCCGTTTAGTAAGCGGCCTGGGCGAATGAGTACGAGTGATAAACGATCGTGCAGCCCTTGGCCTGGTTCACTTCGGCCACGAACTGCGCCGCCGACTGGCTCTGGCCATTCGCCAAATATTTGTTGGCCTCGGCGGTGTAGTAATCGCAGGTTTCTCGCAACCCGGTCGAGGACGGCGTCTCGTTGTAGTAGCCACTCTTCATCGCATAGGTACCCACCGGCACTTTCGCCTGGGCGACAGCCGTGGCCCCGAGCACCGAGCCGACTGCGATCCCCGCCATGAAAACGCCTGCGCCAACCTGTCGCATGAACATGAATTCCCAAACCTCCCGATCAACGTTGTTGATGTTGATCGTGGTCGAGACTCGAGTACCCGACCAGGCACCCCAGGGATGGACTCAACCCACCCTGGGCGCGAGGTCACGGACCCAGCAGACGGAACAGCGCACCGATATCGGGAACGGGGATGTTGGGTTCGATCTCTGGCGTCGGCGTCAGAATCGCGAGATAGACGATCGTGGCGACTTGACCCCACGAGAGGGCCACCGTCCGATCAGTCATCGGTTCGTCGTCAGATGCCAGCACCGCGAACGCCACCGCCACCAGCGCGGCCGTACCGAAGTTGCTGAACCAGCGCATCCAGTCGGTGCCCGTGGCGAAAACCGCCACGACCGATGACCCCAACAGCAGCGCGATCGCGGCTGAGGTCCGGCGGTCGAGGCGGTTGAATCGCGACAGCCAGCCGAATCCGACCGAGCGGCGGATCCACAGCACGTGGACGAGTACGAGCAACGCACCCACCGTCAGTTGCGCCAGATGCTTGGAGAGGCCGACGTAGTAGACCTCACCGATCGAATCGGACACTCCCTGGACCAGGAATCGGAACACCGTCGGTCCACGCAGAGCGGCGTCCTCGCGAAGCTGTGTCGCCACCGCGGGCGTGACCTTCCCGGCCACGACGATGACCAATAGAGCCAGGAAGGCCGGGCCGATGGCCGCCACGGAAAGGTGCACATTCCTTCGCCACGAGCGACTTCCGGTGATGAAGACGATCGGGACCACCGCCAGACCCCAGATGAGCAGCGTCGCCTCGTGCACGAAGACGAGCACCGCAAGCACCAGACCAAGACCGCCCACCGTTGGCAGCAACCAACGTCCGAGGCGCAGACAGGCAACTCCGGTCAGAACGAGAACGATGACCGCGAGCTCGTCCGTCCGGCGGTAGTACACCAGCTCATCGACAACGAACGGACTGCATGCGATCAGCAGAGCCAGGAACGTCGATGCCGTCGTCCACCGCCGAACGAGCAGCTCGAGGACTATCGCGATCGCGACGATCGGCACGACCCAGCAGACGATGAGCCCCGTGTTGACCGCCAGGTCGGACTGCCCGGTGATCTGGCCACCGAGACCGCGCCGGACGAATCCGTACCGATAGTCGACGAACCACATCGACTTCGCGTAGACGGAGTTGGGCACGGTCGCGGACTTCATTACCTGAAGTCCGACGACGGCCACGAGAAAGACACGCAGGAGCGCCGGCGACAGACGCAGCCCGGTAGAGGTCGTTTGAACAGTCGAGTTTGGCCGTTCAAGAGTGATGGTCATGGCGTCCTACACACATGCTCTCGAGGACAGTTGCAAGACCGAGGCGAGCCGGCAGGCATAGTCCTTCTCGATTTTCCAGACGCCGTCGTCGTACACGAACGGCACTTGCTGTGGGTGTTTCTCGGACCACAGATCGACGTCGGCGTCGACGATGATCGACTTCGGATCCCGCTGGACCACGTTCCGCACCTGGACCTGCGCGCCCTCATCGGTGTACAGGGACAAGACCTTCGACACCAGGTCCGGGTCCGCCACGCTGCCCTGAACAAGCCCCCGCTTCTCATCCGCCGGGACCTTGGGATCGGTGGCGTGAGCAAGCCACGCGTCCATTTCCGCCACGCTCGGAATCGGTGCGCTCACCGGTGGCGCCGGCCGAACCGGCACCTTCCCGCCACACGCCGCAACCAACGACGCCAGGAGCGCAGCCGATATGACAAACCCGCTTCGGCACACCCTGGATTGCATACTCCGCCCACCCCCGCTGGTTGGCTGTCTGATTGCTGAACACGTCAACTAACCGGCGATCCCCCTGAAATCACCGCTAGTCACCGTATCCCGCAATGCGCAGCAATCGCATTTCCTACCCTTAACGGTGTAGTAACGAATTTTCCGGGCAAAAAGTAGGTCGATGTCCAACCGAACGGGAATCTCACCGTCCTACCTGCGGATATGTTGCATGTTAGAAGAGAAATGGTTCAAAATTCAGCCATTGTTTTCACAGCCGAAATGGTTTCTCAACCACATTCAGGTCGTTCACACTCATTAAAACAAGCGTTAAAACCGGACCGTACAAAATTAAATTTTGCCCAGCTACGCCGATCGTTTGCCAGCAGTTGCCGGACCGGACACCCGTTGTGACGTGGGCAAAGCCCGCACACTCACAGGCCGAGCCGATGCGCCGCACCGATATCGGGGATCGGAAGGTTTGGTTCGAATTCGGGCGTGGGCGTCAGGATCGTGAGGTAGGCGACAACCACCACTTGAGTCCACGACAAATGCAGAGTTCGGTTGGCCATCGCTCGCTCGTCGACCGCAAGCACGGCGAATGCGACAACGACGAGGGCAGTCGCGCCGAAGCTACTGAACCAGCGCATCCAGTCGATTCCGGTGGCGAACACCGCGAGCACCGCGCCACCCGCCAGCGCGGAGATGACGAGAAGGGTGCACCGGTCGAGCCGAGTGAACATCGACAACCACTGCAGTCCGACCGAGCGGCGAATCCACATGACGTGGACCAGGATCAACAGCGCGCCCAGTGTGAGCTGGCCGAGTTGCTTGCCCATGTCGACATAGGCAACCTCGCTGAACGAGTCGACGATGCCCTGCGACAGGAAGCGGAATACCGTCGGCCCGGGAAGCGCTGCGTCCTCACGTAGTTGGATCGCTACCGCGGGCGTCACGCGCCCCGCAATGACGATCCCCACGAGCGCCAGCAGTGCTGGACCAATAGCAGCCGCCGACAACCGGAGGTTCCGGATTCGCGATCGGTTTCCCGTCACGAACACGATCGGAACCACCGCCAGGCCCCAGATCAGCAGCGTCGCTTCGTGCACGAAAACGAGCACCGCGAGAACCACGCCGAGCCCGGTAAGCGCCGGCAGCAGCGATCGCCTCAGGTGGAGACATGCCACTCCGGCCAGGACGAGAACGACAAGGCCCAGCTGGTCGGTCCGCCGGAAGTAGGCCAGCTCGCCGACAACGAACGGACTGCACGCGAGCAGGATCGCCAACGACGTCGACGCGGCGGTCCAGCGCCGGACCAGCAGCTCGAGGACGACGAGAATGGCCACGACCGGCACAACCCAGCACGTGATCATCGCCGCGTGGACCGCCACATCCGACTGCCCGGTGATCTGGCCACCCAATCCGCGTCGAACGAAGCCGTACCGGTAGTCGACGAACCAGGCCGACTTCGTGTAGATCGACACCGGCGCGGTCGCGCCCTTGAGGATTTGCAGCCCGACGACGACGCCGAGAAAAGCTCGCAACCCCGCGGGCGAAAGGTTCAGCCCGGCGGACCTTTGAGGTCTACTCGCCTGGGGCCGTTCAGTGGTGGTCGTCATGGTGGCTCACACGCACGCGCTCGACGACAAGTTGAGGACCGCCGTGAGCCGGCACGCGTAATCCTTCTCGATCTTCCAGACTCCACCGTCGTAGACGAACGGCACCTGCTGCGGGCGGGTCTCCGACCACAGATCGAGGTCGGCATCCACGATGATCGACGTCCTATCGCGCTTCACGACGTCGCGGACTTGCAGTTTCGCGCCCTCGGTCGTGTACAGGGACAGCACCTTCGACACCAGGTCCGGGTCGGCCATGCTGCCCTGAACGAGGTTCTGCTTGTCCGCGGCCGGGATTGTCGGATCGATGGCGTGGCGAAGCCAGGCATCCATCTCGGTGACAGTAGGAATCGGAGCACTTTCCGCGTGCTTCGGCTTCGTCGGAACCTTTCCGCCACAGGCGGCGACAGTGAAGGCCACGAGCGCGACGGACAGCACCCACGCGCTGCGGCACACGCTGGTTTGCATTGTTCCCCCACCCCGAGTCGAAACACGCTGGTTGACTGCCGGATTTATCCGTAATCGTGAACGGAAAATTTCAGCTGCGTAAGTTTCGACCTCTAACGGTGCCGTAACGAATATTGCAGATTTCAAAAGTAACACAGACCCCACGTGCCACAGCAAGTGTTGGAAAATAGTGGCTTCTACCTGCGACGATGCTTGCACTCATTCATTATTGGCGCGATTGGCCCGCCATTGTTCACACGCCCGAAACCATTCGTCAATCAATTCCCGGCAGCTGTACCCACAATTGCTCGGCTTCAAACCTCTTTTTCTGAATCGTTCAGCCGCAATTTCGCGCGGCGAGCCAGCTGTCGAAGTCACGCTCCGCGATCCAGGCATTCCCGCCGGGACTGGGGACGAGGGTGGAGTCCTCGATGACCGTGCCGAAATAGCCGACCGAGTGGTCGGGCAGCACCGTGCGCGAGTCGCCATCGGCTTCGAGAACCCGCCGCACGAGCTCCGACAGCGGGACCGCTTCCGGACCGGCGATCTCGACGACTCCCGCGGGCCCATGCAGGACCGCCTGGACGACCCGGTCGGCGACATCGTCGGCAGCGATGGGCTGCAGGGTGGCGTCGGTGACGCGGACCTGACCATCGGTCGTGGCGGTGTCCGCGATCGTGCGCATGAACTCGAAGAACTGCGTCGCCTTGAGGATCGTCGTCGGAACCGGCGCCCCCTCTAGAGCCTTTTCTTGGGCAATCTTGGCTGCCATGTAGAAATTGTGTGGCGCGCGCTCGGCGCCGACGATCGAGACCGCGATGTGGTGGCCGACTCCCGCCTCCACCTCCGCCTTCAGCTGGTTCGCGGTCGATGTGGTGAAGAAGTCGATGAGCGCCTGAGCATCCCAGTTCGGCGGGTTGGTGACGTCGACGACGACATCGGCTCCAACGAGAGCTTCCGCGAGGCCTTCGCCGGTTGCCGTGTTCACGCCGGTGCTCGGCGATGCCGCGATGACCTCATGTCCCAGCGCTTCAAGCCGATCGCGCACCTTCGTGCCGATCAGTCCGGTTCCACCCACGATGACGACTTTCACGGCACACCCCTAACTCGGATATTCTTTGTCCGATTAATATACTCAGACAAGAAGTGTCCGCGTCAAGGGGTGGGAATGAAGCTTTCCGACGGAGTGGAGTGGGCGTTGCACTGCTGCGTCGTCCTGCGAATCGCCGACTGCCCGACGCCGGCGGCGCACCTCGCGGAGTTCCACGACGTGTCGCCCACCTACCTCGCGAAGCATCTCCAAGGACTCGCCCGTGCCGGAATCATTCGCTCGGTCCAAGGCAAGGGCGGAGGTTATGTTCTCGGTCGCCCTGCGGGAGAAATCAGCGTGCTCGATGTCGTCGAAGCAGTGAACGGGGCGAGCCCATCGTTTGTGTGCACCGAAATCCGTCAGCGCGGGCCGTGCGCGACCCCGCCCGAGAAGTGCCTAGCCCCGTGTGGAATCAACGCCGTCATGCTGACCGCCGATGCGGCCTGGCGAGCATCCCTCCGAGGTGTGACCATCGCCGACCTGGCGTCCCGAGGGGACAAGACCGCGAAAGGCGATGGGACAGGCGCGCTGGCGCCAGCCCGGGAGTGGCTGGCGAAGGCGCGCGACTAGCTACGGAGCCGTCTTGACCGGCTCTTTCTTCAGCGAAGACAGAGACCGGAGTTGAATCAGCATGGCGACGACGAAGGCGGCGATGATGACCGAGCCGATGGCCAGGGTGATGTGGAAGCCCACTTCGATCCGCAGAAGCGCCATGATGTCGCCCGGCTTGCGCACGCGGTGCATCTGGTCGTGCGGCCACCAGGTAAGTGTTTCCCAGCAAATCGCGGCATAGGCCCAACCGCCCAGAGTCCGGTGTGTGGTGAGGTTCCGGAAGAACGGGAACGCGACGAGTGCAAACACCAAACCGAGCCCGAAGATGATCGACTCGACGAAGTTCGCCGACCACATGGTCAGGTTGAACCACATCGGCGGAGGCGCATCGCCGCCGCCCATTCCCGGCATTCCGGTCATCTTCGGCGCGGGCCAGATGATCAGGTTCAGGCCGTAGGTGATGAACGTTGCCGCCGTCGCAATGCCGGCAAGCTGAAGCTTCTTGGGCCGCGTCAACGGCCAGCTGAAGTAGTACATGAAACACTCCCGCATCTTGAGAGTCAGATGTTGATCTTCAAGGTACAACCTGAGATTTTCCCGGTTACCATTTCAGGCCCGAATCAGACACCTACTGTGAAGATCGTGTCTCAGGCCTCCGTGATGTCAAGACCTTTCCGCCGAGTAACCATCGCCAGCGCGGCGGTCGCCCTTGCGGTTGCCGGCTGCAGCAACAGTGCCGAACCCGAATCCCACCTCGGTCAGACCGCCAAGGTGAATCCGAGTTCCGCCGCGGCTGTCTCGAAAGCTCAAGCTGCCGTGCGAATTACCGGCGAAGTGTCGTTCGGCGGCCAGTACTCCGCCGGCGGTGTCGCGTTCGATCCCAAGACCAAGATGGTCTATGTGGCGAATCCGCAGGACAACACGGTGTCCGTGGTCGACCCGAAGACGAAGTCGATAACGCGCAAGATCAACGTCGACAACCACCCGGTCGAGGTCGCCGTCGACGGCTCGAACCTGTACGTCACGCAGGTCAGTGGCAACAGCGCGGACACCCGATCGAGTCCGGGTACCTTCTCGTTCATCGATCTCAACTCCGGATCGGTGACCGACACGGTGAGCCTCGGCACCGGACCCACGGGCCTGGCGGTGGACCGTGACGCCCATGTCGCCTACGTTGCGCGTGCGCAATCGTCTGCGGTGACGGCCATCGACCTCAACGCCCGCACCACTCGGACGCTCAACATCATCGAAGGTGGACGAGCCGGCGGAATCGCCGTCGACCCGACCACACATCTGATCTACGGCGTCGACGGGAACAACGGCCGCGTCGTCATCGCGGACCCGAGCGGAAACATCGTCGGCTCGGCACCGATCGGTGAAATGCCGCGCGGCATCGGCGTCGACCCCGGCAACAAGCGGGTCTACGTGCCGAGCACGGCCGGAAGCGTCACGGTGATCGACACCGAGTCGCGGAATGTCGTCGCGACGATCGACACGGGAAGCTCGCCGGGCACGGTGGGCATCGACACCGGATCGCACATCTTCTACTCGACGGATAAGGACGGAAAGGTCTTCGCGATCGACCCGGCCACGAACACCGTGCTCGCGTCGTTCGACGTCGGCTCGTTCCCGGCGACGCCCGTCGTCGACCCGGAAACCCACACCGTGTACGTCTCGGCCACAGGTGTGTTGTCGATCGTCGAGCCCTAGACCCTGGGATGGGGCCGCCGGAGCAGCGGTGGTAAATACGCTGCTCCCGGCGGGTCCACCGTCAAGGCGGCCACATCGCCGGGGTTCGATATCCAACATTTTCCCATCGACAGGCAGCCACATCCGATGCAGCTGTCGAGCCCGTCGCGCAGTCGTTTGAGTGCGTTGATCTGGTCGTCGAGACGGCCGCGCCAATGCTTCGAAATCCGCTTCCAGTCGGTGGCGGTTGGCGTTCGCCCCTCCGGAAGCTGATCGAGCTCTGCTCGAATTTCGTCGAGGGTCAGGCCGACATTGCTCGCGGCCCGGATGAACGCCAAGCGGCGCAGCACGATTCGCTCGTACTGTCGCCGACCACCGGGCGTGCGTGCGGCCGCGATGAGTCCCTGTGCCTCGTAGTAGCGCAAGGCGCTGGGCGCGAATCCGCTGCGTTTTGCGACGTCCGTGACGGTGAGATGAGCCTCCACAAGAATCTCCTTGACTTCAAGTTCACTTTAACTTGAACAGTGGAGGACGTACAGGGACGAAGACACCAGGAGATCCCATGAACGTCGCTCTCATCACCGGAGGCTCTGCCGGCTTGGGCCGCGCCCTCGTCACCGCGCTCGCGGACCAGGGTTGGACCGTCATCACCGATGCGCGGGACGGTTCCCGTCTCCCGCAATCACCTAACGTCATCTCGATCGCCGGCGACATCACCGACGGCGCACACCGATCAGCGCTTCTCGAGCAGGTGAAACTCGCCGACCGCCTCGACCTGCTCTGCCACAACGCCAGCGCCCTCGGACCGAACTCGGGAGACACCCGGTACCGCGCTTTGGCAGAGACCACGCCCGAGGACTTCCAAGACGTCTGGCGCCCGAACATCGGGGCGCCGCTGGTTCTGACCGGCCTGCTCCTGCCATGGCTCGTCGAATCGCGCGGGATTCTGCTCTCGATCTCGTCGGATGCCGCCATCGATCATTACGAGGGGTTCGGGCTCTACGGCGCCTCCAAGGCTGCACTCGACCACATCACGCTGACGTTCGGGGCCGAGAACCCGGCGATCTCGGCGTACGCCGTCGACCCAGGCGACATGCGCACCGAAATGCACCAGCAGTGGTTCCCGGGCGAAGACATTTCCGACCGCCCACTCCCCGAAACGGTCGTCCCGCACCTTCTCGCACTGATCAACGCACGGCCGGCCAATGGCCGCTACCGGGCCGCAGAAATCGACCTCGTAAAGGAGGTGGCCTGATGACGCTGCTTTCTGAACAACCCGTGACGCGATTCCGAGCGAGCACGTTCGCACCGGCCCCACCCGAGCGCCGCGGAGTCCCTCGCGACCACGTCCGGCTCCTCGTCGGTCGAACCGCGGGCATCACCCACGCTCAGTTTCGCGACCTTCCGGACTTCCTCGCTCCCGGCGATCTCGTCGTCGTGAACGACTCCGCGACGGTCGCACGGCAGGTCGATGGCGTATGGGAGCGTGGCGAGGTCATCGTCCACGGCGCCATGGAACTCGATTCCGGTGATTGGGTCGTGGAGCTTCGGACGCCGCCGCGGGCTCAGAGACCGATTCTCGATGCCGCGCCCGGTGATGTGGTCACGGTGTCCGATGTCGGCATCACGCTGGTGGAGCCGTACCCGCGCGATGGCTCGTCGCCGACCGGCACTGGCAACCGGCTGTGGACCGCGCGGGTCGACGGCGACCTCAGCCGAGTCGAGGCGAGGCCGATTTCCTATGGCTACCTCGATCGCCCCTACCCGCTCTCCGACTACCAGACCGTGTTCGGATTCCGGCCGGGAAGCGCGGAGATGCCCTCCGCTGGAAGACCTTTCACTCACGAGCTGGTCACCCGGCTGGTGACCTCAGGCATTGCACTCGCACCGATCACCCTGCACACCGGCGTGTCTTCGCAGGAGGCCGGAGAGGCTCCGCAGCCGGAGCGATTCTCGGTATCGTCGTCGACCGCGCGACTCGTCAACCAAACGCGCGAGGCGCGAGGCCGGGTGGTCGCCGTAGGAACGACCGTCGTCCGCGCTCTCGAGTCGGCGGTATCGGCAGGTCGGGTGGAACCGGCGTCCGGATGGACGACGCGCGTGGTCACGCCGGCGCAGCCACCGGCGGTCGTCAACGGACTGATCACCGGATGGCACGATCCCGAGGCATCGCATCTGCTTCTCGTCGAAGCGGTAGCCGGTCCCGAACTCACGCAGCAGGCGTATGACGCAGCGGTCGCCAAAGGCTATCTTTGGCACGAATTCGGGGACTCCGCCCTGCTGCTCCCATAGGTCAGACGTCGAGAAACCAGCCCTCGCGCATTCCCGGCGGCCGTCCCGGCTCACTGTAGTACTCGGTCCCGAAGACCGCGGCGAAAACCTCGACCGGCATCGCCATGAAGCTCCCGATGTCGGTCACCTGACTCGCGTGGGATTGCATCGCTGCCCGGCGCTGCTCGAGAAACGCGGAAACATCCACCTCCCAGTGGATCTCGGCCTCCGGCGTGCCCATGGGGTTGCCATCGTCCATCGGCCCGTCGGGATCGAAGCCAAAATCCTCTCCCGCCGCCAGTGCGAGGTCGCGGAACGCACGCAGCCGATCGCGATTGAATGTCGCCTCGAGCACCCGCGGACGTCGGGCCGCGAGGTCGGCGGCCCGATGCACGACATGGTGCAGTTTCACGTGGTCCGGGTGGCCATAGCCGCCGTGCCAGTCGTACCCGGTGACCACGTCCGCGTTCTCCTCGTCGAGGATCTGCGCCAGACGTCCAGCCGCTTCGTCGAGGTCGGCGTTGTGGAAGTTGCCGGGCTCGTCGTTCTGCTCCCAGCCCGTCATCCCGGAGTCCGAGTAGCCCAGCCAGGCAACCCGGCTGGTACCCGTCGCCGCAGCCGACAGGTCAGCTTCCTTGCGGCGGCGGTCGACCAACGTCTCACCGGGTGCGAGGTCATCGGGAACCTCGCCATGGTCGCCGTTCGTGCCGTACACGACCACGACGCGATGCCCCTCGGCGGACGCTTTCGCCATCGACCCGGAGGTCTGCGAACTCTCGTCGTCGGGGTGGGCGTGGACGAAGACGATGGTTGTCACGCCATCATCCTGCCTGAGGGCACCGACACAGTCGGATCACCCCGACGTTTTCCTCCGGCACCACCGGTCCACCGCATACGCCGTGGAAACCGGGAGCAACAGCGTGACGAAGGGTCCGATCAGCGCGATTACTGCCGGATCCGTCCACCGAGGCCGGTGCGCGCTCCCTCGAGGCGCGCCTGGAGCGCTGCCTCGAGGTTCTCTGCACGCTCTTCGGCAAAACGGCGAGCACCATCCAGCGCTACTTCGCCGCGTGCAGCGAGGTCGTCATAAACCGCCAGCGCGCGCACGCGGGCAGCGTCGATCGTCTTGCGTGCGGTGTCCTGAAGTGAGGTCAAAGCCAGCTCCTGCTCTATGGGCACGGTGTGAATACACGCCTCGAATCCGCGGGTGCGCGGTCTTCGTTGGCCATGAGCGCGGTCCGATCGACTCGGTCGAGGAACGTGTGAGACACGGTAGTCACTTGCAGTGCACACTGTCAATGACACTCGCCGCTGCAAGCGAACCGGGTAGAACCCGGCCTGGCGGTGACCTCGGCCACGCCTTCACGCCATTTGAGACGCTCAGCACAAAATTAGATTTACAAATTGATTCTTTTTAGAATCATTTACTGACTGATTAATTTAGATGCGTTTCCCGCATTATTCGCAGGTTTTTGTGCGCGCGATTTCCGATTTTGTGAGGGGGTTCGATATGCAGGTGACACGCGGCCGAAGATTGTTGGGCGCCAGCATTATTGGTGCACTTCTGTGCACGATTCCGATGGTGGCCGTCGGCTCCGCGCAGGCCATGGCAGTATCGCCCGTGACCGCGAAAGCTGCTGAGTGCCGGCACGAATTCACCGGTCCGGAGCGCGCTGAACTTATTGCTCTGAGTGACCCCGCGACACTTCGGGACTTGCATGATGCCCGCGATCGCGCGACTCGAATTCGCGCCTTGTTCGTCGAGAATCACGACTATCGCGGCACGTTCGCGGTCTTCTACAAGGCGGTCCTCGACGGTGCTGTCCCGTCGATCGACAACGGCGACTACGCCGACCGCGCCTACGTGAGCGCGGTAAGCCTGGACTTCTTCAAGCGCTACCTCGAGAACCTGCACGGACATCTGACCGGCGGACCAGTCACCGCGTACTGGCAGAACTTCTACGACAAGACCGCTGAGTGCAATCTCTCGCCGGGACGAGTCCTGCTCGCCGCCCTCAACGCGCACGTCATCATCGACCTTCCGCAGGCCGTCGCGACCGCCGGATCGTCGCAGCGCAATTTCGACGACTTCATGAAGGTCGGAGACAGCCTGCAGGCGTCGACTCCGGCGATGTTCGCGGACTTCAAGGCGGTCTACGGCCAGGACGTGTCCGGCTTCTTCGGTTGACTCATCTTCGGTGACGCTATCGATGTGGTCGTCGGACCCGGAGGTACGCAGTACACCGTGCTGCAGTCTGCGCGCGCCTACGCGTTCGCCAACGGGCTCGAGCTCCAAGGGTTCACCAAGGCGGCCGCCTTCGCGCGAATGCACGCGAGCTGGCTCGTCGCCGAAGGGTTTGTCACGACGTCCGCCACTGCGGGAGCAATCTGATGAAACGACTTCTCGTTGCCGTGATGATCGCTGTCGGCCTTCCCATGGCCGCGGCGGGACTGTCGGTTGCCGCCCCGGTGGCCACGAACGCATCGTGCCGCCATGAATTCTCGGATGCGGAAATGCAGCGCCTGATCGCGTTGAGCGACCCGGCCCAATTGCACGACCTCTACGACGCGCGAACCAAGGTCACCGAGATCGCGGGCATCTTCTCGCAGTACGCGGACTACCGCGGATTGTTCGCGATCTACTACCGCGACACCTTGAACTCGGCGATCCCGGCCCTCGAGGACGCCCACTATCAGGACATGCGCTGGGCGTGGGCCGCGAGCTTCGACTTTGTCGACCGCTACCTGACGAACCTCCACGGCCATCTCACGGGCGGAGCAGTGGCGCCGTGGTGGCAGCACCACTACGCGATGACCGCCGATTGTTCGAAATCGCCGGGCCGAGTGCTCACGTCGGCACTGAACGCGCACCTCATCGAGGACTTCCCGCGAGCACTCGCAAAGGTCGGCACGACGCCCGCGAACACTGGTGACTTCTTCGCCGTCGGAGACGATCTGATCCCGACGACGCCGACGATCGTCGCCGACATCAAAGCGGTGTACGGCTACGACATGTCGCGCTTCTTCCAGCTGTACTTCGTCGGGGACGTCGTGGACCCGGTGTTCGGCGACGGGACGACCGCGTATGTGTTCTCGCAGGCCGGACGCGCCCAGTCGTTGTCATTCGGACTGATGCTCGGCGCGAACCCGAACTCGCCCGCGGTACTCGCAGCGATGGACGCGAGCTTCTTCGCGACCGAGGCCGCGATGGACGGGCTGGCGGCCTCGGGCGAGCTGTAAGGAGACGACTCAGAGCCGCGCGCCTGGGTATGCCTCACGGACGAACATCTGCCGGGTAGAGGAGTGCAGTCATGGCCGATGAGAAATTCCGCAAGGGTGATCAGGTGTCGTGGAAGAGTCACGGCGGCACGGCCGAAGGGCACGTCGTACGAAAACTGACGTCAGACACCGAGGCTGCGGGACGGACTGTTCGCGCCTCGAAAGAGGATCCGCAGTACCTCGTCGAGAGCGAAAAGAGCGGCGGTCACGCCGTGCACAAGCCCAGCGCGCTGCACAAGCGGAAAACCTGACTGACGATCCCAACTTCGCTCTGAATCCGAGGTGGACGATTGCGTACCGTGGAGGCAATGAACACCGACATCTCCGACGCCAAGCAGTCGGTGCCGACGTGGCGACTCGTCGCCGCCGGCCTGACGCTCGTCGTTGGCGCCTGGTGTACGTGGGCGTCACTCAGCACTGCGCCCGGTGATCCGGACTTTCTGCCGATGGCGACCCTCCTCGCGCTCACGTGGTTGATCGGGGCCGTCGTGACGGCGGGACGACCGACGTTGGTCGTGGCAGGCAGCCGCTGGCGGTTGGCGATCGGTATCGGAGTCGCGCTTTGCGTGGCGTCGATCGTGGGCGGTGCCGTGGTCGGATTCGTGCCGTATATCGGCAACATCGTCCTCGAAGTGCTGGCGCACAGCGCATCCGGACCACTTCCGGTGATCGCCGCGGTGACCGCAGCCGCCGGACTATCGGAAGAGCTCTTTTTCCGGGGTGCGCTGTATTCGCTGGCCAAGGTGCACCCAATCGTCGTGACCACGTGCATCTATGCCCTGGTCACGGCGGCATCGGGCAACATCATGCTCGTCGGCGCGGCCGTGCTGGTCGGCGGTGTGACGGCCGTTCAGCGGTCATTGACCGGCGGAATCGCCGTATCGGTGGGGACGCACGTTCTGTGGGCTATGACGATGCTGTTCGCTTTGCCGCATCTTCTCGGTTGATGTCGCCGAGGGCAAGCTTGACCATCTCCAGGTAGGACAACGGCTCACCCGGCACGATCTCGCGGATCGCGCGATCGGTGACGACCACCTCGGTTCCCATGGACTCCACCAGATGCCGCGCCACGGTCCGATCGACACCCGTGATCATCGCGATCCATCGCGCCGACATGTCGTGCACGGTGTTGGTCACGAGTCGCGCCCGGAAAATCGGTACCCGGATGATCGGAACCGTTGTCCCGTGAATGACCTGTGCCGCGCCCTTCATCATCTCGACATAGGTCAGCTGGTCCCTGCCGCCTATTTCGAACACCTGCCCTATCGCTCGTTCGTCACCGGCAACTCCGACGAGGTATCGAATCACGTCGACGAGGGCGATCGGTTGACTGCGAGTCGTCGCCCAGTTCGGAACCGCCATGAGCCGCAACCGCCGGACGAGTCGCCGCGTCATCTCCCAGGAGACGCCGCCCGCCCCGACGATGACGGCGGCCCGGAGCACGGTGACCGGTACGCCGCTCGCCGTGAGAATTCCTTCGACCTCTCGACGAGACCGCAGATGGGGCGACAGATGCACCGCGTCTGCACCGAGACCGCCGAGGTAGATGATCTGCTTGACACCCGCTTCCGCCGCCGCGCGGCCAAACGCCCGCGCCCCCGCGGCATCTCGCTTTTCGAAGTCCTTCGAATCGAGCGAATGCACGAGGTAGTAGGCGATATCGACACCCTGCAGCGCGGCCGTCAGGCTGTCCGGATCCAGGACATCACCGGAAACGGGCTTGCCCGGACCGCGATAGCTTTCGGCCTTGCGGGTGAGGGCTCGCACGTCGTGCCCACGCGCGACGAGTTCTTCGACGAGCGCCGACCCGACGAAACCGGTGGCACCAGTCACGAGAATGGCTGAACTCTGCACGTCGTCTCCCGTCCGCATCGAGGGATGTATTCCCTTATCTCTACCAGCGAATCAATCTCGTCGGCCACTTAGCGATCGGTAACAACCAGGGCCCACCCGAGCAGACCGAACGCGACCAGCGAGAGCACCGTCCGTACGTGATTGGACAATTCCCAGACCGACGCCTTGAACGCCGCGCGGGTGCTCGCCACATCGATCGAGTTCGGGTCACCAGCCGCCTTGAGCGCATCGTTCAGGGGCACGTTGATCGCTATGGTCAGCGCGACCGCGATGGCGTAGAGAACCAGGGCCGCAAGCACCCAACCGAAGGCGTCGGTCCGAAAGCTCAGCGCCGCCGAGACCGCGGTCGCCACCAGCGCGCCGAGGAAACAGCCGCCGATGAACCACGGATTGATGATCGCTCGATCGATGGCCTGAAATGAGGTCACGAACGTTCGATCGTCGGTCGTGCGCAGTCCCGGCATGATCGTGTGGCTGTACAGCGCGAATGCCCCGGCGGTGAGGCCCATGGTGATGGTGGCGAGCAGGAGCGTGATGATCCGGAGCGTCGACATAGCCAGAAACTAGCCGTTCGCAGCGGTCGCTGCCCAGCCCTCGCTTCTCTACTGACCCGGCCTCTACCGAAAGATTCTCAAAGTTTCTTTTCGGTCGGTGTCGCAACGGGGCTTCCCCGTTCGTAGTCCTGTTGAAACAACCTCACACGCCCGCCCGGGGCGCGACCGAAAGGACTTCCAATGTCTGCCAAGATCGCCGTTCACGAGTTCATCTCCGCCGATGGAGTCTTCGAATCGCCCTCCTGGACCTTCGAATTCGGCTTCGACCCGCAGATGGGCGAGACCATCGGCGCCATGTGCGCGGACGCGAGCGCGATCCTCCTCGGCCGCAAGACGCACGAAATGTTCGCTCCGGCCTGGCGCGAGCGCACTACCGAGGACGACCCGGGCGCACCGTTCTTCAACGAGTCCGAGAAGCTCGTCGTCGGATCGAACCCGCCCGCCGAGGAATGGAACAACACCACCTTCATCGGCAGCTACGACGCCGCCAAGATCCAGCAACTCAAGGACGAGCGTGAGGGCACGCTGTACATCTCGGGCAGCGGCCAGCTGGTTCGCGCACTGCTGCAGGACGGGCTCGTCGACGAGCTGCACTTGTTCGTCTACCCGATCGCACTCGGTGCCGGCGAGAAGTTCTGGCGTGACGGCGAATCCACGAAGATGCAGCTCAACGGACACGACGTGTACGCCAACGGCGTCGTGCACCTGAACTACGGGCCCGCGGCGTAGGTGGGGAAACACCACCCCCTAGGTGGTCTGCCCGAGCACACCACCGCTCCGTAACTTCGGAGTTGACCTTGAAGTTCGAGGTCGCGGAGTTCGAGAGTGAGTGACGCAATGACGTTGCGATATGGAGCCGCGACGATGCTGCTCCTGGCCGGGATTGCCGGATGCAGTGCGCAGGATGACGTCGTCGCTGATCCGACCACCTCCCCGGAGGCCACACCAGCGACGACGTCTGCTTCGGCGACGTCGACTCAGGCGGTACCCCAGCTAGTGAGCGTGGACGCGAACCGGTTCGAGTACCGGCCGGGGATGTATGGCTGGGTCTCGCCTTCCCGGAACATCAGCTGCGGAATCCAGATGTACGACTCGGGTAACACCGTCTTCGGGTGCCAGGCGCAACAGGCGCCGTTACCGGCCGTCCACGGCCACCACGATCAGATGGCCAGCGAAGGACCCGAGCACGACCCCTGCATGTGGCCGAACCCGTCCGTGGGTGTGCTTTTCGAACACGGCGTTCCGCGGCACATCTGCTACCACCAGGGAACGTTCTCGCTCGAGCCCGCGGTAGCCGACCGCAGCGTGCTCGAGTACGGCGAAACCATTCGGGTTGGCGACATGTCATGCACGTCTGAACAGGCTGGCATGAGGTGCTACCAGGGTGAACGCGGATTCTTCCTGTCGCGCGAATCGGTGGTCATCTACTGATGTACGCCGTGGTATTCGCGCTTGGCGGGCTCATCTTCGCACCGGTCGGGTGGGCGGTCGCATGGCTTGCGGCACTCACATACCGGAGATTCCGTACAAGCCCTTCGACAGTCCAGGTCCGATGGATCGTCATGGGCGCGCTTGCGCTCGCGCAGTTCACGGTCATCGCTTTCGACTACGTCGACGCGCCGGCGCGGTACCTGCCAGGTCTGCTCTTCCAGTGCGCCGGCTACCCGGTCGGATGGCTGACCGGTGCCGCAATGATCGAGTTCGTGCTCAGGCGTATTCGTAGAATCCGCGTCCGGACTTCCGACCGAGACGACCAGCCGCGATCATGCGCTTGAGCAGCGCAGGCGAGGCGTACTGGTCGCGCTTGAACTCATCGAAGAGCGAGTTGGCGATGGCGTCGATGACGTCCAGACCGATGAGGTCCGCGAGGGCCAGCGGACCCATCGGGTGGCCGGCGCCGAACTTCATGCCGTTGTCGATGTCCTCTTTGCTCGCGAATCCCTGCTCGAACATCCGGATCGCTTCGATGACCTGGCCGACGAGCAAGAAGTTGACGATGAATCCCGAGCGGTCACCCGTCAGAATCGGGTGCTTGCCGAGGCGCTCAGCGTGCCCCTTCGCAATCTCGACGGTCTCCGGGCTGGTGTCCAGCGCGACGACAACCTCGACGAGCTTCATCGCCGGGACCGGTCCGAAGAAGTGGATGCCGACGATGCGCCCGGGGTTCTTGACCGCGGCGGCAAGCTCGGCAATCGGGATCGACGAGGTGTTGGTACCGATGACGACGTCTGGGTTGACGAGCGCATCGAGTTCCGCCAGCACCGACTTCTTGAGCTCAGGGCTCTCGGGCACCGCCTCGAGGATGAGGTCACAGTCGGCGACGTCGCTGAGTTCAGAGGTGAACGTGATGCGGCTCAGGATCGCGTCGCGCTTGGCCTCATCGATCCGGCCGCGCTTGATCTGTCCGTTCAGCGACGACTCGATCCGCTGCTTCGCGCCATCGAGGAACTGTGCAAGGTCCCGGACGACGACAGTCAAGCCAGCCGCTGCGTTCACCTCGGCGATTCCCATACCCATGTAACCGCCGCCGATCACGCCGACCGACTTCACCTCGTGTCGCATCGCTGAAACCCCTCCTTCAACCACCCACATCTGACATTTCGCACGATACAGCCGTACCGTGGCCGACGGTTAATGAGTGAGGGCAGGCTCACGTCAAAGTCCACGGGGGCCTTCCCACTTAGAGACCGATCTGTTTCTATGTGTGTATGGCCTACGACGCAGTCATCAAGCACGGCCGATGGTTCGACGGCACGGGCGCACCGTCGGGCGACCGGAACATCGGAATCCGGGGCGGCACGGTGACTGCCGTCTCGATCGAACCGCTCGACGAAGCCGGCGCGAACGTGATTGATGCCAAAGGCAAGTGGGTGTTGCCCGGCCTCCTCGACATCCACACTCATTACGACGTCGAGGTGCTGAACGGGCCCGGCCTGTCTGAGTCGGTCCGCCACGGCGTCACCACCGTGATGATCGGCTCCTGCTCGCTGTCGACGGTGCACGTCGATCCCGAGGGTGCGGGAGACCTGTTCGGACGCGTTGAGGCGATCCCGCGCGACCACGTCATCGCCGCGCTGGAACGCTCCAAGGATTGGTCGAGCGCGCGCGAGTTCGTCGCTGCCATCGATCGATTGCCATTGGGCCCCAACGTGTTCGCGCTCATCGGCCACTCCGACATCCGGACCGCGGTCATGGGTCTGGACCGCGCGACTCGTAAGGACGTCAAGCCCACCGAGGCCGAACAGGTTCAGATGGAAGAGATGCTGACCGAGGCACTCGACGCCGGGTTCGCGGGCATGTCTGCTCAGCAACTGCTCTTCGACAAGGTCGACGGAGATGTGGCCCGCTCGCGGACGCTGCCGTCGACGTACGCCAAGCAGCGGGAGTACTCCCGACTCAACACGGTCCTGCGCAACCGAGGCCGTGTCTTGCAGGCGGGACCCGACCCGACGTCACCATTGAAGACGGCTCGCTTCATCGCATCGACGATCGGCTGGCGCCGCAAGAAGTTGAAGATGAGCCTGCTCTCGGCGGCCGACCTCAAGGCCGTGCCGTTCCTGGTGCATGTCTTCGGCCCGCTCGGCAAGATGCTGAACAAGCTTGGCGGCGACTTCCGGTGGCAGCACTTGCCGGTGCCCTTCGAGGTGTATGCCGACGGCATCGATCTCGTGATCTTCGAGGAACTCGGCGCGGGCGCGGAGGCGCTCCACCTACGCACTCAGGTGGAGCGCAACGAGTTGCTGAAAGACGACGCCTACCGCCGCCGCTTCCGGACGGAATACGACCGCAACCTCACCCCCCGGGTGTGGCACCGCGACTTCTTCGACGCCGAGATCGTCGACAGCCCTGATGCGAGCGTCATCGGCAAGACGTTCGGAGCAGTCGGCGACGAACGCGGTATCCATCCGGTCGATGCCTACCTCGACATGGTCGTCGAGCACGGTACGAAACTTCGTTGGCGCACGACGATCTCGAACCACCGGCCCAAGTACCTCGACAGGCTCGCCACCGAACCCGCCGTACAGATCGGTTTCTCCGATGCCGGTGCGCACTTGCGCAACATGGCGTTCTACAACATGGGCTTGCGCCTACTGCGCCGTGTTCACGACGCCGAACGCTCCGGACAGCCCTTCATGGCGCTCGAGCATGCCGTACATCGGCTGACCGGCGAGCTTGCGGACTGGTACGGCGTGGATGCCGGGCATCTGCGCGAAGGCGATCGGGCAGATCTGGTCATCATCGATCCACAGCACCTCGATGCGACGCTTGACGAGTACCACGAGGAAGAGGTCGCCCAGTATGGCGGTTTGAGCCGAATGGTCAACCGCAACGACGCCGCCGTTTCGGCGGTCTTCATTGCCGGGCAGCAGGTGATCGCCGACGGTCGGCCGACCGCGGCACTCGGCACCGAACGCACCGGACAGTTTCTCCGTGCGGCGGAGCAGACCCCCACGTGAGCGATCGCCGTACGCAAGCGGAACGCCGAACAAAGAGCATCGGCCAACTCATCGACGCAACGATCGACGCGATCGCCGACGTTGGCTACCACCGGACATCGCTCAACGAAATCTGCTCTCGTGCAGGAATTTCCCGCGGCGGACTGTTCCGGCACTTCGATTCCCGTCTCGATCTCGTGGTAGCCGCTGCCGAGGAGGTCGGCCGACGTCACGCGGCGCGATTCTCCACTCTCCGAGACGCTGGCACGATCGTCGACGCGGCCGATACGGTTCGATTCGCCCGCGATGAGATTCGGGACCGAATCAACACCGTGTGGTTCGAGCTCTTGGTCGCGGCGCGGACGGAACCCGAATTGCGCGACCGTCTCGCGCCTGTTGCCGAGGCCCTGCTCAGCGAGATCGAAGTGCTCGGTCTGCAGATCGCGGATCAGTACCGTGTCGACCCCGCGCTGGCGCGGCTGGTCGGCACATCGCTGATTCACATGTTCGACGGCGAGGCGATCTTCCGGGCAACTTATCCACGACCGGAGTTGGAGCAGGCCCGAATGGATCTGCTCATCTCGATCGCCGAGCACCTGCCACGGCAGTCGGAACGCTAGTAAATTCAGAGGTGATTGGCTGACGTACGAACGGGGAACTCGTCCCGGATATGCAGCCGACGACGGAGACGACGATGTTTCGATCACGGACACCCGACCCGGCAGAAGATCTTCGGTGCTCCGAAGAGGTTCGTCATCAGTACGACCATTGCCCCGGACCAGCCGACGACTTGCACGATCCGCCCGCAGTCATCGCACACCACGTCCCGCACCCGAAGGACCCCGCATCCGAGTTGCATCGGTGGGTGAGCGACCGGCTGCCACTCCGCAGCGTGGTCGACTACCTGCGTCGACCACGCACGACTCCTCGGTGACGAGCTCCGCTTACCCGTAGGGGCGCTCAACAACTCCGTTCGCCAGAACGATGTTGTATCCGGCTCGGTGGTTGTCATACGAGGGCGGGTAGTGCTCCGGCATGTGAATGGAGTACTGGAGGACATTGCCGTGCTGCTTGTCGCACACGATGTCCCCGTAGTTGCAGTTCATGACCGTACCGCGGGGCATCGCCCGGAGGTCCGCCGCGCTTCCCGGTCCGCCGTTGATCACGAACTTCGCGTTGCCCCGGTAGCCACGGCCAAAATGCTTCGCCGCGTTCTCCGCGCGGACCGCGCCAATGGAGTGCCCGACGACTGTCGTCCGGGTGTCCTTACAGTGGCGGTCCAGATACGCGACCGACCCGATCAGGTCCTCAGCCGATGTCTCGTCTCCGTTGAGGCGCACCGCCGCCGGACAGTGTGGGTTCGCGGGCCCGGGAAGACCGGGCGGGTGATACACACATGCGGCAATCCCCGCGTCGCGGCACAGCAATATGGCTTCGCCCCCATAGTCGCGCGCAAACGCGGGTGCGGGTGCGATCAGTTGTCCGGCGGTCACCACGCCGGCGATACCGCCGACCAGGCCGGCCCAACGCCGACGTCGCGATCGGGTGCGGTGATCTGGTGGGGCAGCATGGGAACGGGCGGTCATGACGTTCCTCCTCGGCAAGATGTCACACATCATTAGAGGTCGAAAAAGTGGCAGCCATCGCCGGAGTTTCCGTTTCGATATGTTGGGCCGCGGTGCTGGCGATTTCTGGTATTACGTTGCCGCCCAAAACTATTGACCAAAATGTAGGCGACTTCGTGACCGCGCCGACGTGCAATTGTTAATCGAAGCTCCGGCGCCCGCGGCTGAAGAGTGGGCCCTACGCGGCTCGAAATGCCATATGTCACAGACCCTTGCCCATACGGGACCACGGGCGGCACCCTGGACAGGCTGTCCAAATAAACCAGGAGAAGCCGTGGCAGAAGTATCGATTGCGCTGCGCAACCTCTGGGCGCTGTCGTTCGGCGACGGCGTGGAGCCGCGCGAGCCGACACCGTCGACCACGGTGTACAACGAGCCCCATCGGCATTTGCGCCGCTACCAGTCTGAGGTTCCGGCGACCGGCAAACCGGTTCTGATGGTGCCGCCCCTCGCCGTCACCATCGCCTGCTACGACCTTCGCCCAGGTCAGAGCCTGATCCGGTTCCTGCTCGACGCGGGCCGCCCGGTCTATGTGATCGACTACGGCGAGATCACCTACGCCGACCGTCACCTCGGTTTCGAGGAGTGGACCGAGGACATCGTTCCCGCCGCCCTCCGTCGCGTGTCCGAGGCGCACGGCGGCGAAACCGTCGACGTCATCGGCTGGTCATTCGGCGGCACGATCAGCGTCCTGACGGCCGCTTCGCATCCAGAACTACCGATTTCCTCGGTCACAGCCGTCGGCACGCCGTTCGACCAGCGGCGCAACCCGGGATCGACGGTTCCCCGCGCGATCGGGCAGGTCACCGGCGGTCGAGAGGTCGTCGTGCCCACTCGTCTTCTCGGTGGAATCCCGAAGTACTTGGTGCGTGCGGGCTTCCGCGCGCAAGCCTTCGACCGCGAACTCAAGAAACCGCTTTTCATCGCGCGCAACCTCACCGACACCGAGGCCCTCGCCCGCATGCAGTCCGTCGACCGCTTCATGGCCGAGATGCCCGGCTACCCGGGACGGTTCTATCGGCAGGTCTGGCGTTCCTTGATGGTTCGCAACGAGATGTGGGAGGGCACTGTCCGCCTCGCACCCGACACGACAATCGAGTTGTCGAACCTGCGCTGTCCGGTTCTGCTGCTCGGCAGCCGTCGTGACGTGTTGGCCCCAGCGGGATCGGTCGCGGCCGGCGTGGAGGTTCTCACGGGAGCGGCGTCCGCCCGGTTCGTCGAAGTGCCCGGCAGCCATCTCGGCATGATCGCGGGCCCACAGGCGCGCGAGACCAGTTGGGCCGCCATCACCGAATTCCATGCGGAAGCGAGCCTCGTCCGCGTTTGATCACGTGATCCGTCGCATCAAAAGTCCGGCGTGGTGCGAGGGTTGTCAAAGTACGCTACAAGTCGCAAATGCTTGCCCGTGCACCTGCAAGCGGTCCGCCACCAGGCACTGGACGCGGTGTCGACGACCTCCGTCTTCACCCGGAAAGTCCTGCTGCGAGTTTTCTCGTCGATGGTGCATGGCAGGATAAATGCGGTGCTGTTCCCAACCGGGACAGCGCGCAATCAAATAAGGGAGTCCCCAGCATGGCGCAGGGCACAGTGAAGTGGTTCAACGGCGAAAAAGGCTTCGGGTTCATCACCCCAGACGACGGCGGGCAGGACCTCTTCGTCCACTTCTCCGCAATCGCCAGCAGTGGATACAAGTCATTAGATGAGGGCCAACGGGTCAGCTTTGAGGTCGGGCAGGGCCAGAAGGGCCCACAAGCCCAAAATGTGACGCCGATCTAGAACGCTTGGTTCCGACTCAGACGTCGAACCTGAAAAAACCGTCCGTGCCTGTTCCCAGGTCCGGGCGGTTTTTGTATGAACACGCGTGAATGCGTATCCCGACCTTGAGCCCGAGATCACCCGTCGCACCTTCGCGACGCCGGGATCGTGCCTCTTGATTCGTCGCATCGCAACCCGCGCTGATTTCGCAACGCGGGTTGCGATGCTTCCTGCCTACCGCGTGACTAACCCCGAGCCATGTCGACGAAACGCGAGAGGTGGAGCTGGTGGGCGACCGTGATGGTCGCGGTCGGGCCGGCACGGTGCTTGCCCAGGATGATGTCGGCTTCGCCGGCGCGCGGGTCGTCCCGTTCGGTCGCGTCCGGGCGGTGCAGCAGGATGACCATGTCGGCGTCCTGCTCGAGCGAACCGGACTCACGAAGGTCAGAGACCTGGGGCTTCTTGTCGTTGCGCTTCTCCGAGTCACGGTTCAGCTGCGAGATCGCGATGACCGGAACCTCGAGCTCCTTTGCGAGCAGCTTGAGGCTTCGCGAGAACTCCGAGACTTCCTGCTGACGCGATTCGACCTTCTTGCCGGACGTCATCAGCTGGAGGTAGTCGACGACGATCAGCTTCAGGTCGTGTTTCTGCTTCAGACGACGCGCCTTCGCGCGAATCTCCATCATCGTCATGTTCGGAGAGTCGTCGACGAACAGCGGCGCCTCGGAGATCTCGCTCATTCGGCGAGCCAAACGGGTCCAGTCGTCGTCGCTCATCCGCCCGGCACGCATGTCACCGAGCTTGACCTTCGCCTCCGCCGAAAGCAGACGCATCACGACCTCGGTGCGACCCATTTCGAGCGAGAAGAGGACCGAGGCCATCTTGTGCTTGATCGAGCAGGAACGCATGAAATCCATGCCGAGTGTGGAGTTGTGCGTCGGGATCATCGATCGGCCAGCCAGGTACATGTGGTCGTCGTTTGCGACCTCGACGCAGCGGACCGGAACACTTGCGATTGGACGTACTTCGGTGATGAACCGAGAGCATGTCCTCGCGGTGGACACCTTCGCACGACGCTCTTTGTGCAGCAACGCCTTACGCGGCAATCCGAATACTTCGTCGTCGGTTGAGAACGTCAGGGTGATCGCGATCGACGATTCTGCCGTGCGGCCCTTCACCGGCTTCTCGGAAGTCTGGCACCGGTAGCCGAGGCTGACGATCAGTTCCTCAACATCGGAGACGAGCGCCCGGTTTGTGCCTGCGAACTGAACTGAGCCACCCGCGGTGACGGTCCCATCGGTGTCCAAGAGACCGGCCAGCAACGCACGGCGCTGAGCTACGGAACTTCGCAGGTACTGCTGTGGAATGTGCTTGTCGCCAAGAACGCCGAGGGTGCGCAGACGCGCCTGCACCGACCCGTAGGCGTTGCGACAGGTCTGGCACAGGCGCTTGCCAATCGAGTGACCGCCACACATCGGGCACGTCGGGGCAGGGACTGGCGCGCTGACGAAGCGCGACTTGCCGCCGCACGTGCGGCCGCAAGTCTTCACTTCACTCGTGAACGGCACGAATGAAACCCCGCAGACGACGCACGCACGCTCTTCGATCGGCTCGTCTTCCGGCAGCTGAATCGCAAAGCGAAGGGCAGCACTGAGCGCGTGGACTCGAAGGCCCTCAGCCTCGATTCGCATGAGGATCTCGGGGTCTTCGCTCGTGATCGTGGCGGCTTTGCTCGTACCGTCCCCAAGCCATGCACCGAGTGTGTATGGGGGTACCAAGAGATCCTGCTCAGGAAGGTCAAGGGGCTTCGTGTTCACGACTGAGTGGTTCAGTCGCGCGTCCTTTGTAGCGCAACGAACCGTCGTGGCGATGTCCTCGGTGGTCCGAACCTCGGCGAACGTGCGCTGATTGCGCGTCCGGTTGTAGCCAACGGCAGCAGCCTGCGCGGACTTCCGCGACGCCCGTGTCTCCGTGAGCCACTGGTGCTCAGCATCCGCCACCATCACCGAGCCGTCGGAGAAATGAACCTCGAAGCACGGCCGGTTCTCCATGACCTCGGTCGCGCCGACAACACGCACGGGCTTTCCGTCTGCGCCAATCAGCTCGTCCCCGACCTGAACCTCACCCATGGTGGTCCAGCCACGAGGGGTTGCGAGCGGGGTGTCGAGCGCGAGTGCCTTTCCAACACCAGGCCGCGCCGCGATGATGATCATCTGCCCCGGGTGAAGACCATTGGTGACCTCGTCGAACTCCGTGAACCCGGTCGGGATACCGCGCGAGACACCGCCGCGCGAGGCGATGGAGTCGATCTCGTCCATGGTCGGCTGAAGCAGCTCTTCGAGGGCGACGAAGTCCTCGGTACTCCGACGCTCAGACACGTCATAGATTTCCGCCGATGCGCGGTCCACGACGTCCGCGACGTCTTGGCCGTCCGCGCCCGCGTAGCCGTACTGGACGATGCGGGTGCCGGCCTCGACGAGCTTCCGGAGGATCGCTTTGTCCGCGACGATCTTCGCGTAGAAGCCCGCATTGGCGGCGGTCGGAACGGTCTGGGTGAGCGTGAGGAGGTAGGGCGCACCGCCGATCCGGCGGAGCTCGCCTCGACGGTCGAGTTCGGCGGCCACGGTGATGGGGTCGGCGGGCTCACCACGGCCGTAGAGGTCCAGGATCGAGTCGTAGATCGACGAATGGGCCGGGCGGTAGAAGTCCTGCGACCGGATCTGCTCGATGACGTCAGCGATCGCGTCCTTGCTGAGCAGCATGCCGCCCAGGACGGACTGCTCCGCGGCGAGGTCCTGCGGGGGCTGTCGACCGAAATCCTCGCTGGCTGGCGGCTCCTCCGGGTTTCGCTCGAAGCGTCCGCGCCCGCGCTCGTCGACAACCGACATATACCGACCGTCCTCTCGCCTCAACAACCAAAGTGCCCGCTTCGGGACCTACTCGTTGTACCGCCGACCACTGACAAGTTGGCCTTCGATAACCGAGTCAGAACCGTGACCGGACGAACTTATGAGCTACGAGAATTAGTGCCAAATCGGACTGTGCATAACGTTGGGGATTGCCTGTGGACGCCGCGCGAACACTTTGTGCACCTGTTGGGGATAACCTGAGGATAACTGTTCATGAAGCGCTCGTTCTCGCAGGTAGAACGGCCGTTCCGAGTTCAAACACATGTGGATTCTTTTTCTTCGGCGTGTCCCGAAAGCCGCGGCGTCCGGGCGTGTTGTGTGATCTGGACCACCTAGCACAGGCCCTCCGCGAGCCGCAATCGAAACGAAATCAGGCCCAGTGGAATGTTTCCACTGGGCCTGATTTTGAACGATGAATCGTTATGCCGAAACGACCTGCAGGTCGAAGCTGACAGCCACGTCCGGGTGGAGTGCAACGCCCACCTTGTGCTTGCCAGTCGACTTGATGTGCGCCTTCGGCAGCTAGATCGCGCGCTTGTCGACGACTGGTCCGCCTGCCGCCTTGATGGCAGCAGCGACGTCAGCCTGCGACACCGAACCGAAGAGCTTGCCGCCGCCAGCGGACTTGACCGAGATCGAGATGGTCTCGATGCCCTCGATCGCAGCCTTCAGCTCCTTGGCGTGGTCGAGGTCGCGAACGCGACGCGCTTCCTGAGCGCGACGGATGCCCTCGACCTGCTTCTCCGCACCACGGCTCGCGAGGATCGCGAGACCACGGGGCAGCAGGTAGTTACGGCCGTAGCCGTCCTTGACCTCAACGGTGTCGCCAGGCGCACCGAGATTGTCAACATCAGCGGTAAGGATGAGCTTCATGTGTCCAACCCTCCTTAGCGTGCGGTCGAGACGTAAGGGAGCAGAGCGACCTCACGCGAGTTCTTGACCGCGATCGCGATGTCACGCTGGTGCTGGACGCAGTTGCCAGTCACACGACGTGCACGGATCTTGCCCCGGTCGCTGATGAACTTACGAAGGAGCGCAGTGTCCTTGTAGTCGATCGGGTGCTTGTTACCGGTCTTCTTTTCCTTGCAGAAGGCGCAAGCCTTCTTCTTCACGACCTTTTCGCGCGCGGGCGCTTTAGGCATGGTGAGTCTCCATCTGGGATTGTCTGAACGCTCTCAGCGATCAGAAGGGGGGTTCATCGTCTGGTTGCGAGCCGTACGACGCCGCCGGGGCGCTGCCCCATGGGTCGTCAGCTGGGCCTTGGTTTCCACGGCTTCCGCCTCCACCGGAGTTGGAGCCGTAGCCTCCACCGCCACCACCGCCACCGCGGCCGGCCTTGTTGACCTTGGCCGTGGCGTACTTCAGCGAGGGGCCGACCTCATCGACTTCGAGCTCCACGACAGTTCGCTTCTCGCCTTCGCGAGTCTCGTACGACCGCTGCTTGAGGCGACCGGTCACAATGACGCGGCTACCGCGGGTCAAGCTCTCGGCCACGTTCTCCGCGGCCTCGCGCCAGATGTTGCAGCGCATGAACAGCGCCTCGCCGTCCTTCCATTCATTGGAATTACGGTCGAAGGTCCGCGGAGTTGCGGCCACGGTGAAGTTGGCCACCGCAGCTCCCGCGGGGGTGAAGCGCAGTTCAGGATCGGCAGTCAGATTGCCGATGATCGTGATTGTCGTTTCGCCAGCCATGTAGGTATCTCCTCGCTTTAAGCCAGTGACGCGGAGGGTGTGGAGTCCGTCCCTGCGAACCTACGCTGCAGGTCCGACAGGTCCAAGGCTCACTTGTCGCGCCGGAGCACCTTTGTGCGAAGAACGCTCTCGTTCAGGTTCAACTGACGGTCGAGCTCCTTCACAGAGTCCGGGTTCGCACTGAGCTCGAGGACGGCATAGATGCCCTCCGCGTTCTTCGCGATTTCGTAGGCAAGACGACGCCTACCCCAGATGTCGACCTTGTCGACCTTGCCACCATCCTGACGGATCACGTTGAGGAACGTGTCCAGGGACGGAGCCACGGTACGCTCGTCGAGCTTCGGGTCGAGAATGACCATCATTTCGTAAGGACGCACGGGACTACATCACCTCCTCTGGTCTAATCGGCCACGGACTTCCCGTGGCAGGAGAGTCGCCTGCGTCGGCAACCTGACCAGGCTACCGGACATCAAGCCTGCAGCCCTAATTGGCCCTAGGGTGGACCCCATGCGCACTGAACTGCACAGCAAACGCCTTGCAGCAGTCGTTCTCCTCATGTGCGCGCTGACCCTTTTCGTCGGCTATTTGAACAAGGCCAGGTGTGCCGAGGGCACCGTCCAGGCCGACGGCCGGACCCTGATTTTCGACGAGATCAAGGACAAAGACGTCTGCTACTCGGACATCCAGCTCCTGTGGCTCGGACGCGATATCAACCACCACGTCTTCCCCTATCTCTCTGGCAGCACCACGCCGGACGGGGCGATGGTCGGCGGCAGCGTCGAATACCCGGTCTTGTCCGGAGTCCTCATGTGGATGGGTGCCTACTACGCCACCACTGACGGCGAGTTCCTCATGTACTCCGCCCTGCTCATGGCTCCGTTTGCGCTGCTCACAGCCTGGCTGCTGGGCCGATTGTCCGGACGTGCCGCGTTCTGGTGGGCAATCGGGCCACCACTGGTTCTGTACGCCTTCCACAACTGGGAACTGCCCGTCGTCCTGACGTCTGTGGCGGCGATCTATCTGGTCATGGCGACGAACTTCTCATTGCGGACCCGAGGAGTGCTCGGCGCCGTCACGCTCGCACTGGGCTTCTGCCTCAAGATCTACCCCGGCGCCTTCGTGCTGCCGCTGATGATCTACGTCCTGACCGGCGGCCGAGACGGGAAGGAACTCGACCGCCGCGCGTACCGCGGATTCGACATCGTCGGTGCCGCACAGGCCGGGTTCGCTGCGGCCGCCACGGTTGTCGCGGTCAATCTCCCGTTCATCCTCGGCAATTACGAGGGTTGGGCGGCGTCCTTCATCTTCCAGCGCAATCGCACCGCGGACATCACCACGAACTCGATCTGGTACTGGGGCTACCACGCGATCTACGACGCCGCTGCAACCGATGACAAGGCCTACCAAGACCTCGTCAGCACGCTGTCGCCGCTGCTCATCCTCGCGTCGTTCGCACTCGCCGCGGGCTGGGGCTTCCGCCGATACCTCCAGAACGGGACGTTCAACTGGATCGGGGTCAGCGGCGCGATGTTGTGCAGCTTCATGCTGCTCCACAAGGTCTACTCACCGCAGTACGCGCTGTGGCTCATGCCGTTCCTCGTGCTGATCGCCGTGCCGTGGCCCATCGTGGTCGCGTACATCGCCGCGAACGCGTGCGTCGGTATCGGCATCTTCCGCTACTTCTACGCGTTGTCGCACGGCATCAATCCACTGACCGAGGAACGCATCGTGCAGGTCGGCGTGTGGAGCCAGTCGCTGCTGCTCGTCTACTTCTTCGTGGCTTTCCTGTGGGCGAAGTCCCGGATATCCGTGGCGCCGTCGAGCACGCCGCCCACCGGGTCATCCACGCCGGACCCGCGCACCAAGTCCTCGCTCGGCCGGTAGATCTGCCGAACGATCAACACGCAGAGGGCCACGACGGCCAGGTCGCGAATGATGACCGTGCCGGTGAACCTCTGCTCGGGCAGTCCCTTGTGGTCAGTACCCAGGTAGTAGTACATCCGCGGCGCCCACACGAACGCGTCGATCGCCATCCAGGCGAGCAGGATCCGCCGATGCGGCAGCGCGAGCACCGCCAGCGGAACCAGCCACAGCGAGTACTGCGGGCTCCACACCTTGTTGGTCAGCAGGAAGCCGGCGACGATGAGGAAACACAGCTGGGCGACCCGTGGTCGACGCGGTGCCGCCACGGCCAGGTACGCGACGCCGATACACACCAGCGCGAACAATCCGAATGACACGAGATTCAGCATCACCGGCGCCTCGCGCGTAGCCAGCGGTCCGTCGAAGCCCGGCCAGCGGGTGAACGACGTGATGACGTTGTAGATCGAATCCGGGTCCTGGTGACGAGAACCGTTGAGACGGAAGAACTCCCACCAACCGTTCGGGTAGAGCAGCGCGATCGGCAGATTGACCGCCACCCACGTCCCGACGGCCGCAGCCGCGGTGTTCACCCACGTGCGTACATGTCCCGTACGCAGACACAACGCCAGGAGCGGCAGCAGGAAGAACAGCGGATAGAGCTTCGCCGCCCCGCCGATACCGAGGAGGACACCGGCAAGCATGGGCCGCTTTCGCGCCCACGCCAGCAGACCCGCGGCCGCGAACGCCGTCGCCAACGCATCGAAATTGGTGAACACATGGACGACGACCAGCGGTGAACACGCGGCGAGCGCCGCGTCCCACACCCGTCGGCCGGCCAGCATCGTGGTCGCCCACATCGTCACCAACCACGCCAGCGCGAGCCCGACCGCGACGACGTTGAAGTAGATGACCACCTGCAACGCCTGCGGAAGCCAGTTGGAGGCGTCCCACGCCTTGGCAATCCGCATCGAGAGGTACTGGTAGAGGCCCGTGACAACGGGATACTCCATGTACCGCATGTGCTGGGAGCCGTCGGAGTCGACTTCCGACCACGACGCCTTGTACGGGAACTCACCGAGATTGAGTCGCTCGGCACCGTAAAGCGGAATCGTGTCCGAGTAACACATCGCGACGTACTGCCGGCTGCCACCCCAGTCGAGGTTCAGCGCGCCGTACGGACCGTTGTCGATCTGCTGGATGCACGCTGCCTTGCCGAACCAGCCGAACGAAAGGAACACGATCGACAGAACCAGGATCACGCGCAGGGGCGTGAAGTACCTGGCTCTGCCGATCACTGCATGGTCACCAACCGGGCCACCGACGAGCGCCGACCACGAAGACGCCAGTGCGTCGTTGCGGCTCGGCAGATCTCGATCCGCTTCCCGGCGATCGGCGCTCAGTTCGGCAGGTGCAGTCACCCGCGCCACGTTACCGCTGGAACACTCCGCCGAACCGGTTCGTCGTCGTCGTGGTTTGACCTGGAATCGAAGTGTCCGTCGCGCCTGGGCTATTCGACGGCGCTGGGGTACTGGTGGCCGATACATCGCGGCAGATGAAGCCGGTGCAGACGCGCGTCGTGTCCGCTGCCTTCGAGGTGGTCGGGCCGGAGTAGTCCGGAACACCGGCCACGCCGTTGATCGGCGCAGGCGTCGGGAAGCTCTCGATGTCTGTGCCCTCGAGAGCGCCGTCCATCGTGTACTTCCAGATGTCCGACGGAAGCGTCGAACCCCAGATCGAGCCACCCCACGAGTTGAGGGCGGCCTTCGCGTCGAAGGAACCGACCCACACCGCGGTTGACAGCGACGGGGTGTATCCGACCATCCAGCCGTCCTTGTTCTGGCCGGTGTCGCCGTACTGCGCGGTTCCGGTCTTGGCAGCCGACGGACGACCACCGGCGAGCTGGTGGTTGTTCGAGTACGCCGCGATCGGACGCAGGGCCGCGGTCACGTTGTCCGCGACCGCCGCGCTGACCTCACGATCGCCCTTGGGGGTCTTGCGATCGAGCAGAACCGCACCGTCGGCCGTCGTGACCTTCTGGACGAAGTACGGCTTGTGGTAGATACCCGAATTCGCGAAGGTGGCGTAGCCGGAGGCCATGTCGATCGGGCGGGTCAGGTACTGACCCAGGATGATTCCAATCTGCGTGCCCGAACCGTCCGCCTCTTCCAGAGTCTTCTTCACGCCCGGCAGCGACTTCGCGACACCGACGCGGTGCGCCATGTCCTTGACCTTGTTCGGGCCGTCGTCGAGCGCGAGCTCCATACGCACGAAGCTCGTGTTGAGCGACCGCTTCGTGGCCTCGGCGATCGTGCAGACACCGCAGGAGGCGCCTTCACTGTTGTTGATCGTCACGCCGTAGATCGACAGCGGCGAACTGTCGTACATCGTCGCAAGCGACTTGCCCGCCTCGAGGTTGGCCGCGAGACCGAAGGTCTTGAACGACGAACCGGTCTGCAGCGCGGCCTGGGCCCAGTCGAGACCGGCTCCCTTATCACCGCCGTAGTACGCGCGAACCGCACCTGTCTTGGGGTCGATCGAAACCACCGCGGCACGAAGGTTCGACGGCTGACCGTCCAAAGTCTGCTTCACGCCCTGCTCAGCTGCCTCCTGGGCTGGCGCGCTGATCGTCGAGACGATCTGCAGACCCTCGGTGTTGAGCTGCTGCTCGGTAATGCCGTTGTCGTTGAGTTCCTTGATGATCTGCGCCTTGAGCAGACCCTTCGGACCCGCGTCCTCCGCCGGGTTCGGCAGATCCTTGATCTTGACGAAGTCCGTCGGGTAGGTCTCCTTGGCGCGGTCCGCTGCGGACAGGTTGCCCATCTCGACCATGCCGTCGAGGACGTAGTTCCAACGAGCCTTCGCGCCCGTCGGGTTGGTCTCCGGATCCAACGCCGTCGGCAGCTGGATCGACGCCGCGAGAACGGCGCCTTCGGCGACAGTCAACTTCTCGACCGGCTTGTTGAAGTAGGCCTTCGACGCGGCCGCGATGCCGTACGCACCACGCCCGAAGTAAATCGTGTTCAGGTACGCCGCGAGGATGTCGTCCTTGCTCCACTCGCGCGCCATCTTCGTGGAGACGACGAGTTCGTGCATCTTGCGGAAGATCGTGCGGTCCGAGCCGACCAGCGCGTTCTTCACATATTGCTGAGTGATCGTCGAACCACCGCCGGCGCTCTCCCGGCCGAGCAGGTGGTCACGCAGAGCACGGGCGAAACCGGTAACCGAGAAGCCCGCGTTCTCGTAGAACGTGCGGTCCTCGGCAGCGAGCACGGCCTGCTGGACCTGCTTGGGCACCTGGTTCAACTGGACGCTGGTGCGGTTGCCCTCCGGCGGGATCACCCGCGTGATGACGGTCTTGCCGTCATCGCCGAAGATCGTCGCAACCTGGTTGGTCTTGATGTCGTTCGGGCCTGGCACCGAGACGATCAAGTAGCTGAGAACGAACGTGACGATCGGCAGCACGATCAACACGACCGCGGCGATGACGAGCCACTTCCTCCACTTCCGCTTCGGTGCGGCGGGACCGGACGCAGCCGCGTCCGGGGCGCTGTTCTCAGTGCTCACAGGTGCCTTCTCCTGATCGTCGTTGACTAGTCGGTCGCCGCACGGCGGTTGGGGGTTTCAGTCTTTGCCGAAGTTCGAGTCCGGCGCGCCTTCGGAACGGGTACCGCGCCCATCACGTAAGACTGCACGAGGTGGTTCCAGCTGCAGGTCCGGCAGACCTCGACGACGTGCACCGAGAACTCGTCCCGGGACATCGCGAGCTGCTGGAGTTCCGCGTTGGTACGAGCCGATCCGGAGACAGGTCCCAAGGTCTCGCCATAGACCCAGGAAACAAGAGTCAGCTGTTCCTTACGGCAGATCGGGCAGAGCACTTCGCTGGGGCGACCGTGAAACTTCGCCGCCCGCAACAGATACGGACTAGCGTCGCATACTTCGCTCACTCCGACCCGACCCGCGTACACAGCCGCGAGTAGGGACCTGCGCTGGAGCGCAAAGTCCACAATCTGCCGCTGGAGTCGCACCTGTTCAATGTACGACGCGACGACGACCCTTGTACTCGGCGCGGGATGATTGGTCGGACGACTTGGCGTCCTACGATCCGGGTGTGTCACCTCGCAATGAAGATCGATCCCGCGCCAGCAGCGTGGATCGTGCCGAAGCTCTTGCCGCGATATCGCGCGGCTATTCACAACACACCTTCGGATACGAGGAGTACCGCGACCGCGTGAAGCGGGCAAATGAGGCACGCACGCGCGAAGAGCTCTACCTGGTCGTCCGCGATCTCGAACTCGATGGCACGCTTCCCGAGGATTACGACGACCGGAGCGGCCGCTCCCGCTCGCTCGTGCCGCTCCTACTGCTCATCGTCCTGATCCTGCTCGGTGTCCTCGCCGTGCTGGTGCTGTAGCGCAGCTTTACACTCCTGGACATGAGCGTCTTCGGCAGGAACGAGCGAGCCACCGACTTTGATCGGGCGGCTACCTGCACAACTCTCGACAACGCCTACGGCCAGGGCCAGCTCGACACCGCCGAGCACGGCAACCGGGTCGCGGCGGCGATGAAGGCGAAGACGCTCGGCGAACTCGACCAACTGACCGTCGACCTGCAGCGCTCGGGCGTCAACCCCGGGTACTCGCAGCCGATGTCGTCGTACGCGCAGCCGAGCGCGACGTACGCGCAGCCGTCCTACGCCCAGCCCTCGACCTTGATGCGCAGTGGACGCCCCTCCGGGATCGGGCTCGCGGTCGTGGGAGTCATCGTCGCGGTCGTGGTCGGCCTCGGTGGCCTGTTCGTGTTCAGTTCGGTCGGCAACTCGGGTTCCTCGGCCGGCGGCGGCTTCTTCGGCGGCGGAGATCCGATCGTCGTCGCAAAGGTCGACCTCATGACGGCCGACGGACTCCACAAATTGATCGAGAACGCCAAGGACCGATTCGGCGACACCACCTTCGACGAGGTCGTCATCTATCCCGAGTACGCGATCTTCACGCGGTCGGTCCCCAACGAGCCGAATCGGGCGACGCGATACACCTGGCGCGGCGGTTTCGACGAGGGAAGTCCGATGCCGCGAATTTCCCAGGATGCTCCGGTCGACCTCGCGCAATTGAACGTCGATGCGGCGGTCGGACTCATGTCTGGAGCCCCTCAGTCACTCAACGTGCGCGACGTCACGTCGCGATATTTCATCATCGGCGGATCATTCGGGCCGCTGCGCGTCTACGTTTCCAACGCATATTCCGAAACCGGTTACCTCTCAGCAGGTCTCGACGGAACTGTGCAGTCCGTGTACCCGAACGAACCGCGCTGAAACAACCCCTTCCAAGACACCCCCAAAACCTCGGTTTCTGTTAACCGTACGGTCGTTTTGTCGTGGCCTGACCGTTCCTTTTTTATATCGCGGCGATATAGTGGGGAATCGCATCTAGTAGTTAGGTGCGTTGAAAATTCCAGGCTGAGAATGCGATCAAGGAGGTGGCCCGTGCTAGAGCTCGCTGTACTCGGGTTGCTTCAGGAATCGCCCATGCATGGCTATGAGCTGCGCAAGCGGCTCACCGGCCTGCTGGGAGCGTTCCGCGCCTTCTCGTATGGCTCCCTGTACCCGGCCTTGCGCCGGATGCAGGAAGAAGGGCTGATCGCCGAAGACAACGGCCCCGACGGTGCGGTCGTTCGGCGAGCACGACGGGTGTACGAACTGACTCCCCTGGGACGGACCCGGTTCGCCGAGCTGGTCTCCGATACCGGGCCGCAGAACTACACGGACGACGGTTTCGGCGTCCATCTGGCCTTCTTCAACCGCACGCCGGCGGAAGCCCGGATGCGGATTCTCGAAGGCCGGCGTCGCCAGGTCGAGGAACGGCGCGAGGGACTGCGCGATGCGGTCCGCCGCGCCAGCGGTTCTTTCGACCGCTACACCCGCCAGCTCCACCAGCTCGGTCTCGAGACGAGCGAACGAGAAGTGCGCTGGCTAAACGAACTGATAGCAGCAGAACAGACATCCCCGGACAACATCGCCGGGGAAGAAGAAGAAAAAAGGAGAACCAGGAAGTGAGTGAGAAGGACACCGCGGTCCGCGTGGCCATCGTGGGCGTGGGGAACTGCGCCTCATCCCTGGTCCAGGGCGTTGAGTACTACAAGGATGCAGACGACACGGCCACTGTGCCGGGCCTGATGCATGTTCGCTTCGGCGATTACCACGTCAAGGACGTGAAGTTCGTCGCGGCGTTCGACGTCGACGCGAAGAAGGTCGGTTTCGACCTCTCGGAAGCGATCTTCGCCAGCGAGAACAACACCATCAAGATCTCGGACGTGCCGCCCACCGGCGTCACAGTCCAGCGTGGCCCGACCCTTGACGGCATCGGCAAGTACTACGCGCAGACCATCGAGGTCTCCGACGCAGAGCCGGTCGACGTCGTTCAGGCCCTCAAGGACGCCAAGGTCGACGTCCTCGTTTCCTACCTGCCGGTGGGTTCTGAGGAAGCTGACAAGTTCTACGCGCAGTGCTGCATCGACGCTGGAGTCGGATTCGTCAATGCGCTTCCGGTCTTCATCGCGTCGGACCCGGTCTGGGCGAAGAAGTTCGAGGACGCCGGCGTCCCGATCGTCGGTGACGACATCAAGTCGCAGGTTGGTGCCACCATCACCCACCGCGTCATGGCGAAGCTGTTCGAGGACCGCGGTGTCGTTCTGGACCGCACCTACCAGCTGAACGTCGGTGGAAACATGGACTTCAAGAACATGCTCGAGCGTGAGCGCCTGGAGTCCAAGAAGGTTTCGAAGACGCAGGCCGTCACCTCGAACCTCACCGGACCGCTGTCGGGCAAGATCCACGACCGCAACGTGCACATCGGCCCGTCGGACTACGTCCAGTGGCTCGATGACCGCAAGTGGGCGTACGTGCGCCTCGAGGGTCGTGCCTTCGGTGACGTGCCGCTGAACCTCGAGTACAAGCTCGAGGTCTGGGACTCGCCGAACTCGGCCGGCATCATCATCGACGCTGTCCGTGCGGCCAAGATCGCCCTCGATCGCGGCATCGGCGGCCCGGTGTTCCCGGCGTCGGCGTACCTGATGAAGTCCCCGCCGATCCAGATGGAAGACACTCAGGCTCGCACCGAGCTCGAGACCTTCATCTACGGCTGACCTGCAAAGACATATCGGGCAGGACTCTTCGCGGAGAGTCCTGCCCGACGTGCATTCAGGGGAAACGATTTGAGGCTGTGAGAGCGCTGCCATCGATATATGTCGATGGCGGCGCTCTCACAGCCTCTTACCGTTTCGGAGCTCCGAGATCAGCCGACCGGGACGAAGAACCCGGGGAAGATCTCGACCTGCTTCTTCTCGGCGGGAGCGGCCGGCGCATCCGGCTTCTTCGCCGTACCGCCTCCGCCTCCACCGCCGCCGGTGCCACGACCGCCCGAACCACCGCTCGTACCGACGTACGAGTTGGACGGAACGCCCGCCTGTCCACCGATCGGGTCAGGCCACGGGAACGACTCGACGTCGGTGCCTTCCAGCGAATCCTCCATGGTCAGCTGCCAGATGTCGGACGGAAGACCCGAACCGTAGATCGGTCCTCCCCAGCTGTTGTAGATCGGCTGGCCGTCGGCTTTACCGACCCACACTGCGGTGGACAGCGACGGCGTGTAGCCCACCATCCAAGCGTCCTTGTCGTCACCGGTGTCGAGGTACTGGGTCGTTCCGGTCTTCGCCGCTGCCGGACGTCCACCCCACAGGTTGTGGTTTCGCGACCACGCCGGGATGGGGAGCATCGCCTGGGTGAGGTTCTCCGCGACCGCCTTGGGAACGGTCTGCTTGCCGGCGTCGCCACCGTTGTTGAGCAGCACCTCACCGTCGTTGGTGACGACCTTCGACACGAAGAACGGCTTGTGGAACACACCCGACGCGGCGAACGTGGCGTACGCCGACGCCATGTCGATCGGTCGACTTTGGTACTGGCCCAGAATGATTCCGGTCTCCGGCTCGCCGCCGTTCTCACTGAGCGACTTGCCCGGGACGCCCGGAATGTGCTCCGGAATACCTGCCGCGTGGGCCATGTCCGCGATCTTCTGCGGACCGTTCTCCATGCTCAGCGCCAGTCGGTAGAAGGCCGTGTTCAGCGATCGCTTGAACGCCTCGGCGATCGTGCACCTGCCGCAGCTTTCGCCGTCGACGTTCGAGATGCGAATGCCGTGGACCGTGAGCTCCGAGCTGTCGTAGCGCGCCGAGAGCGGGATTCCGTCCTTGAGCGCCGCCGCGAGGCCGAACGTCTTGAACGACGAACCGGTCTGCAGCGGAGCCTGCGCGAAGTCGAGTCCGGCTCCGTCATCACCGCCGTAGTAGCCCTTCACGGCACCCGTGCGCGGATCGATCGAGACAACCGCGGTGCGCAGCTCCTCGTCCTCACCCTTCATGCTCTGCTTCGCAGCGTCCTCGGCGGCCTGCTGGACCTTCGGATCGATCGTGGTCGTGATCTTCAGTCCGAGAGTGTCGATCTGCTTCTGCGTGATGCCGGCTTCGGCGAGTTCATGCAGCACCTGCGTGCGGATGTGTCCCTCCGGCCCCGGTGCTTCACCGCCGGCCATCTGCGACAACGGGATGATCTTCGGGAACCCGGCGTTGTCGCGGTCGGCCTGCGTGATCGACTTCATCGAGACGAGGCCGTCCATCACGTAGTTCCAGCGCAGCTTGAGCTCGTTGAGGTGCGTTTCCGGGTCTAGCGCGGAAGGACTGCGGATGACCGACGCGAGAACCGCGCCCTCCTCCACCGTGAGCTTGCCGACCGGCTTGCCGAAGTAGGCCTGCGAGGCCGCCGAGACGCCGTAGGCGCCACGACCGAAGAAGATCGTGTTGAGGTACGCCGCGAGGATGTCGTCCTTCGACCACTCGCGCGTCATCTTCGTGGCCAGCACGAGTTCCTTGAGCTTGCGCGTGATCGTGCGCTGCGAGCCGACGAACGCGTTCTTCACATACTGCTGCGTGATCGTCGAACCACCGCCGGCGCTTTCCTTGTCGAGTGCGTTGTCCCGCGCCGCGCGCAGGATGCCGCTGATCGAGAACCCGCTGTTCGTGTAGAAGTCTCGGTCTTCCGCCGACAGCATGGCCGCTTGGACCTGCTTCGGCACGTCCGAGAGCTTGACCTCGACGCGGTTGCCCTCCGGCGGGACGATCTTCGCCACAACGGTCTTGCCGTCGTCCGCCACGATCGTCGCGACCTGGTTGACGGCCATATCCGCGGGACGCGGGATGTCGCTGCCGGCGTAGGCGATTGCGAACAGGGCCGCCGGCACTACGAGAGCGAGGACGACAAGCGCGACCAAGACGCGCAGCCAGAGGCGGCGGCGCCGTCGAGGTGGCTGTCCGTTGTCATTGGTCGTCGGGGGCAGATCATCGACGGGAGGTTTCGCGTCGAAAAGGGTGGCTGAGTTCAATGGTCTTCCTAACGCTCCCAGCATTGGGCGGGCCGAGGCCGACCGTAACCTGCGTCACGTGGTCCGCCCAAGGGCCGACACTGCGAGATGCGGGAACGCCGCCCTATCGTGACCGCATCGCCGATGGGGCGTTAGTTACCCGAGACTCAGGCGATGGAAACGTACAGCTCGATCGAGGTGTCACTCACGAAGCGTTCGATGTCGACGCCGAACGTGCGGGTGATGAGGCCTTCCGATTCCGCACGGCGGATTTCCGCCCATGCCGTACGGGTGAGGTCGTAGGGCTTGCCGGACACGGTGACCTTGGCGTACCGACCAGCCGGAATGCGCGTCAGAAGGTCGCCCTCCTCGGCTTCCTCGGCGGTGTCGCACGCATAGCCGAGTACTGCGGCACCGCCGGAGCCCTGCGCCATGTATGCGGCCACGCGCGCACCGCCGCGGCCGCGATCGAGGTAGCGGTCCCACGTGTAGTTGATGAGGTCGAGGTCCTTCGGCGTCACGCCGCGGCCGGACAGCGGCAGCGCGTAGCCCGCGACGAAATAGCCTGGAAGATCGACGAATTCGACCGAGTTCACGACCGGCGCGCTCACTTCTGTTCCTCCGCGATCGCCACGTAGACCTCGACTTTGTCGCGCGACGGATACTGCTCGAAATCACCGGTGTAAGCGCGCTTGATCAGGTTGCGCTCTTCCGCCTCCCAGATTCGCGTCCACAGCCCCGCGATCACGTCACCCAGGTTGGCACCCGAATCGGTGAACAGCGCATATTTGCCGGCCGGGATCCGCGCCAGGATGTCACCCGGTTGCAGGTCGTCGATGGTTGTGCACTGGTAGCCCAGGATGTGGGTTTGGTAGGACTCCATCTCCGGCAGGAAGTCGATGTACGCCGTTCCGGTCGGTCCCGGCAGCTGACGGGTCAGCATCTCGCGCCAGGCCTGCTCAACCCGAACGCGGCGAACACCTTCGATCGCCATTGCCGGACTTCGAAGTACAGTGCCCGCGACCAGCGTCTCCGGCCGCTCGACCACGCTAAACGTCACTCGAGCACTCCAACTCAGATTCCGTTTCCGACTACTTCACACCACCGGCGGTGAGACCCGAGATGATACGCCGCTGGAACACCAGCACCATGATCACAAGCGGGATCGTGACAATCGTTCCCGCTGCCATCACAGCAGCATACGGCGGCGAGTACGGGTCAACGCCGGTGAATCGTGCAATGGAGACAGTAACCGGTTCGGTCGTCTCGCGGGACAGAAGGCTCGCGAGCATGTACTCGTTCCATGCCGCAATGAAGGCCAGGATCGCCGAGGTGAAGACCGCAGGAGCGGCCAAGGGCAGCAACACTTTCTGGAATGCCTGCCAGCGTGTCGCGCCGTCGATCCGGGCCGCTTCTTCTAGCTCCCACGGTAGATCGCGGAAGAAAGAGGTGAGCGTGTACACCGTCAGCGGCAGTACGAACGAGATGTTCGGAATGACGAGGGCGCGGTACTGGCCGATCCATCCCAGATCGGTGAACAGCTGGAACAGCGGCGTCACCAGCGCGACCGCCGGGAACATCGATGCGGCCAGGATGAGCCCGGCGACGAGTGCTTTCCCCCGGAACTGCAGTCGGGCCAGCGCGTAGGCAGCGAAAATGCCGATGATGAGGGCGACGACGGTCGTGGCGGCACCGATGATGAGGCTGTTCTGCAGTGCCCCGAGGAAGTCGTTGCCGGTGCTGGTCGACAGCGCGTCCTTGAAGTTCTGCATGGTCAGCTGCGTCGGCCACGGCGTCGTGTCGTAGACCTGCTTCGAATCGCGTACGGCCGTGACGATCATCCAGTAGAACGGCGCGAGGCCCCAGACGAGGATGAAAGCAGCGGCGACATAGGTCCGAGCCTGTGCACCCGAGAGTCGAAAACGCTTGAGCTGCAATGCCATGGTCGTCACTTACGGCCTCCTTCGGCGCTCGCGACTGCGTTGGCTCCCAAGAACTTCACCATGACGAAGGCGACCGCGAAGATCACGACGAACACGATCGTCGACAGTGCCGAAGCGCTGTTGTAGTTCTGCTGGTTGACCTCACCCACCACGAGAATCGACAACGTCGTGGTCGGCGTACTTCCACTCGTTCCCTGCAGAATCGCGGGGAGGTCGTACATGCGCAGCACGTCGAGCGTGCGGAACAGCACCGCGACCATGAGCGCAGGCTTGACCAGCGGAAGCGTGATCTGGGTGAACCGCTGCCAGGCGCTCGCACCGTCGACGCGGGCCGCTTCGTAGACGTCCTTCGGAATCATCTGCAGTCCCGCGAGGATGAGCAACGCCATGAAGGGCGTCGTTTTCCAGACGTCAGCGACGATCACCGCGAACCGCGAGGCCCAGGGGTCGGTCGTCCAGGCGACCTTGGTACCGAGGATCTGATTGGCGATCCCATCCTCGGCGAAGATGAAGAACCACAGTTTCGCGGTGACCGCCGTCGGGATCGCCCACGGGATGAGCACGCTCGCCCGCAACGCCGAGCGGCCGATGAACGTCCTGCTCATGACGGTCGCCATCCACAGACCGAGGCCCGCCTCGATCGTCACGGTGACGACAGTGAAGAAGAATGTGATGCCCACCGAGGGCCAGAAGTCGGCGGCCAGGTTGCCGTCGGGGCACGAACCCCAGCCGGCACCGCAGTCGCCGGTGATCCAGTAGAGGTAGTGCGTGAATCCGGCGAAGCCGCCTTCTTCGAACCGACCGGTCGTGGGGTTGAGCCCGCGGTCGGACTGGAACGACAGATATACCGCACGCAGCACCGGATACGCGATGACCACTGCCAGGACCGCCATCGTGGGCCCGATGAGCCACACCGCACGTAGGTCGCGTTTGCCCTTGCCATCCGCTCCGGCGGAGGGCAGACCGGACGTCCCGGCCTGCCCCGCCGCGACGGCGGCGTCGTCTGCAACCGCAGAGTCGGCCATTGTCACTCCTCTTGATCCAGACTTACTTCGCGGCGGCCTTGATGGCGGCCGACATGTCCGCGAGGGCCTGGTCAACCGTCTTCTTACCGGTCAGCGCGGCGTAGGCGTTGTCCTGGATGGCCTTGCTGACACCGTCGTAGAACGGCGTGACCGGACGCGGCTTCGCGTTTTCGAGAGCGGCCTTCAGAGCCGGGAAGTAGCCGTACTTGTCGACCAATTCCTTGTCGTCGTACAGGCTCGCGAGCACCGGCGGGAACGAGTTGTTGGCGAACTCGGTCTGTGCCTCGGTGCCTTCGACGAACGCGATGAAGTCCCGGGCCGTGGCCTTGTGCTTCGAGTTCACGTTGATGGCGTTGTTGTAGCCACCGAGCGTCGATGCGCCCGCGCCGTCCTCGCCAACGATGGCTGCGACGTCGTACTTGCCGACGATCTTCGAGTCGTCACCAGCGGCCTTGTCGTACATGTACGGCCAGTTGTAGGCGAACATCGACTTGCCGGCGAGGAAGTTGGTGTGCGTGCCTTCCTCGTTGTATCCGGTCGCCGCCTTCGGGATCACGCCGTCCTTGTACGCGTCGACGAGAGCCGTCAGACCAGCCTTGGCCTCCGGGGTATCGACGGTCGGAGTCTGTCCGTCCTCGCCCACGATCGATCCGCCCCACGAGTTGATGAACTCCGAGGTGTTGACGGTCAGTCCCTCGTACTGCTTGAGCTGGGTGACGAGGCAGTCGACCTTTGCAGTCTTGGCCTTGGCGCAGTCCGCAGTCAGATCGTCCCAGGTCTTCGGTGCCTTGCTGACCAGGTCGGTGCGGTAGTACAGGAGCTGCGCATTGGTGTTCATCGGAGCGGCGTAGACCTTGCCCTTGTAGGTCGCGCTCTCGACGGTCGCCGGCAGAACCTTGCTGGTATCGACGGCGAGCTTGCCCTCGAGCGGCTCGACCCAACCGTTGGCGGCGAACTTTCCGGTCCACACGACGTCGAGGGCCATGACGTCGTACTCGTCACTGCCCGCCTCGAGCGACTGGGTCAGCTTCGCGAGTTGCGAGTCGGCCTCACCGTCGAGTTCCTTGAGTGCCACCTTCTCGTCCGGGTGGTTCTTGTTCCACATGTCGACAACGGTCTTGACCGTCGCGGCGTCGTTCTTGCCCATGGCCATGGTGATGTTGCCACGGCTGTCCAGGTTCTCACCGGCGCCACCGGCGGCCTTGTCGCCGCTCGAGCACGCGGCCAGAACGGCTACCGTGGAAAGGCACGCGGCGATCGCGGCCTTCTTGTAGACCCTCATCTGGTTCCTCTCTTGGTGACGTTGAACCGTCGGGGGGACTGTGCCACGGATCACCCCGCTTACCCAGTACGCGACAGCCGCGTCAGCCCCTTTGTTGTCAACCTGTGTTCCCGCTTTGTCTGACTGGTTGTCGTGGGCGTGTCGCGGTTCCGCGCCAGGGCGATTTCGACTGTCACCGCTCGATGTCCCGGCATTTACCTGCGCGAACATCGCTGGACATGGGTCAGATCAGCACTTGACCCAGCGCCCCATTCGGCACGTCCCAGGGACTTGTCCCAGCGATTTCCGTGGAGCGGGATCGGCATTACGCAACTTGTCATAGGCACGTCCTAGGCTGTCGACCGTGCCTTCCGACAAGCTGCTCACCCGCATCGCAGGACTCCTTCGGCAAGCCGAGGGAACGGACAACCCACACGAGGCCGAGGCGTTCATGACGGCCGCCCAACGCCTCGCGACCCAGTCATCGATCGATCTCGCGGTCGCGCGCGCCCACAAGGCAAATAAGAGCCGCCCGAGCGGCCCGGTTCACCGAATCATCCCCATCGGCGAGCCCGGAAAACGCGGCTTGCGCACCTACGTCTTGCTGTTCGCTCGCATCGCACAGGCCAACGACGTTCGCTGCGACGTCGCCCATAACTCGACGAGCGTGCACGCGTTCGGGTTCGAGCCCGACGTCGATACCGTGCAGGCTCTGTATTCGAGCCTGGTGATCCAGATGGTTCGAGCCTCGGACTTCTACATCAAGTCCGGCACCTACCGAGCCGCGGGCGTCGCGGCAGTAACCGCTCGTCTGAACTTCCAGACGGCCTATGCCCAACGAATCGGACAGCGCCTGGCCGACGCCAAGGCCGCGACCGAGTCGGAGGCGGTCCGACTGTCCGAACCGGGCACGGCCCTAGCGCTGCGGAACAAGGAACTCGAGCTCAAGGACTACTACCGCACGGAGTCGCAGGCGCGGGGCACGTGGCGCGGCGGACGCACCGGAGCGGAGTACTCGGCTTCGGCCCGCCAAGCTGGCGACCACGCTGCGCAGCGCGCGAAACTCGGGGCTGACACCGAGCTGTCCACGGCACGCACGCGCCTGACTTCATGATCGATCGGGACAGTCAGCGCTCGCGGGTCTACGACGCCGAGAAGCTCGTGCGCGCGATGTTCGACAACGTGGCATCGAGCTCTCGCCGGGAGGTGCAGCTCCACGGGTCCACTATCACGTTGCCGATCGAACGCCGGTTCGCATCTGTCGAGTCGGTTCAGCACTACGTCGACCGCGTTCTGTCCTTGAACTGGGTGCGAAACACGTGGCCCGAGGCTGCGATTCCGGTGACGGTCCGCAGCCGGGCAGGCCAAACAGCCGCGCACTATGAACCGCAATCGGCGACCATCGCCGTCCCCCCGGGACAGCCTGGTCGGGTTTGGGCTATGCGCGAGCTCGTGGTTCTCCACGAGCTCGCGCATCACCTAGCACCCCGAACACCAAACGGAGCACCCCAATCCTCCTCGGACTCACCCCACGGACCGGCATTCCTGGGTCGGCTCTTGACTCTCGTCAGCGAGCTGATCGGAGCCGAGGCGGCTTTTGTCCTGCGCGTCACGCTGCATGATTGCGGCGCGCAGGAAGGCTAGATATTCCTAAATCAGTCGGTTCCCAGTGTCCGCAGCGAAGATGTGGATCTGTTTGGGTTCCGCCCGAAGCTGCAGGCGCGTGCCCTTCGCGGGAGGATTCCGCCAGTCGACCCGGGCGACGATCTGGAGTTCTCCGGTAGGGCCGCTGGTGCGGCCGTAAACGTAGGCGTCTGAACCGAGTTCTTCGACTACGTCGACTTCCATCTCGATGCCCGAGGACGCGACTTCGAAGTGCTCTGGCCGGATGCCGATGACGACTTCCTTCGACTGCCCGGTCGCATTGCGGGGCAGAGCGATCTGCTGTCCACCGAGTTCGACGACGCCGTCCGAAACCGGCAGTGTGAACAGGTTCATCGCGGGCGATCCCATGAATCCGGCGACGAAAACGTTCGTCGGTTTCGCGTACAGCTCGCGCGGTGTCGCGCACTGCTGGAGTACGCCGTCCTTGAGGACTGCGACCCGGTCACCCATGGTCATGGCCTCGACCTGGTCATGGGTCACGTACACGGTCGTAGTGTCCAGCCGTCGCTGCAATTGTGCGATCTGCGTGCGGGTTTGCACGCGCAGCTTCGCATCGAGGTTGGACAACGGCTCATCCATGAGGAACACCTGGGGCTGCCGGACGATGGCACGTCCCATGGCCACGCGCTGACGCTGTCCACCGGACAGCGCCTTCGGCTTGCGGGCGAGGTATGGATCGAGCCCGAGCAGTTTGGCCGCTTCGTTGACCCGCTTGTCGATCTCCGGCTTGGGGGTCTTGGCGAGCTTCAGCGCGAAGCCCATGTTCTCCGCGACGGTCATGTGCGGGTAGAGGGCGTAGTTCTGAAACACCATCGCGATGTCCCGGTCCTTCGGCTCGAGCCGGGTGACATCGCGGTCACCGATGAGGATTCGTCCACCGTCCACGGTATCGAGGCCGGCCAGCATGCGCAGAGAGGTCGACTTCCCACACCCGGAAGGGCCGACGAGCACGAGGAACTCGCCGTCGCCGATCTCCAGGTCGAGGCCGTTGACAGCGGGCTGCGACGACCCGGGCCACAGCTTGCTCGTCTTCTCGAAGGTCACTGACGCCATGGGAGGAAAGTGTGGGTCCTGTCGAGGGCGAACCCCAGCTACGAAGCGCCGGTGAAGCCGAACCGATACCCTTCTGAAATGAGCCCTGTTACGAAATTGCGAAGCATTCGAATCGGCGTTCAACTGCACCCTCAGCACGCGCCGAACTACGGCCTCATCCGCGACGCCGTCCGACGCTGCGAGGACCTTGGCGTCGACGTCGTCTTCAACTGGGACCACTTCTTTCCACTGTACGGCGACAAAGAAGGCGCACATTTCGAGTGTTGGACCATGCTCGGCGCGATCGCCGAACAGACCGAGCGCGTCGAACTCGGTGCCCTCGTCACCGGTGGTGGCTACCGGAATCCGGATCTGCTCGCGGACATGGCCAGGACCGTCGACCACATCAGCAACGGCCGCCTGATCCTGGGCATCGGCGCCGGCTGGTTCAAGAAGGACTACGACGAGTACGGCTACGAATTCGGTACTCCCGGCACCCGGCTGAAGCTCTTCAAGGACAGCATGGCGCGTATCGACGCGCGCCTGAAGTCGCTCAACCCGGCCCCGGTCCGGGAGATTCCGATCCTCATCGGGGGTGGCGGGGAGCGGAAGACCCTTCGCCTCGTCGCCGAGTATGCGGACATCTGGCACTGCTTCGGCGACGCAGAAACGTACCGACACAAGATCACGGTGCTCGACGAACACTGTTCGACCGTCGGAACGGATCCCGCCGACATCGAGAAGTCCCATGACTGGCCCGGCGCCGATAGCGTGCAGGCATTCCTCGATGAGGGCGTCACGTTGTTCACGATCGGTACCGGCGGTCCGGACTATGACTTGACCACGGTCAAGCAGGCTCTCATGTGGCGGGACGCGCACAAGGCGGGCTAGGTCAGAAGGTCAAGGCTGGCGCACCGAGATCGACCGATCCCCGGAATCGGCCACCACCACCAGATGACTCTTCGGGTCGACGGCCACGGCGTTCGGCGCCGCACCAACGTCGACCGTGGTCGTGACCGTGCCCTTCTTCAGGTCGACCAAGGCCAGGCCACGGCTGCCCACGGACACATAGGCCACGCCTGACCCAGGGTCGATTCCGATGCCCTGCGGGCCATGTCCCACTGTCCAATGGCCACTGACCTGCAAAGATGTCGTGTCCACGACAATGACCTCGCCCCCGTCCACCCCGGTGACCAACACGCGGTGGGACGTGGGGTCCGCGGCCAGCGAGTACGGCGTGTCCCTCAGGTCCACGGTCCCAATGACAGTCCGGGCATCGACGTCGATGACACTGAGACTTCGATCGCCATTGTTGGTGACATACGCCCGCCGACCATCGACCACGACCGCACTCGGTCCCTTGCCGACCGGGATGACACCGGTGACGGAGCGGGTGGCCAGGTCCACGATCGACACCGTGGCGTCACCGAAGTTCGTGACCAACGCGGTCCCGCGGTCGAGCGCGATTCCACTGGGACCATCGCCGACGGAAACCGTCGCGACGACGGTGCGTTTGTCGACGTCCACGACGGACAGGGAGTCATCGCCGTTGTTCGCGACGTAGAGCAGACCGCCTTGAGCATCGAGCGCCATCGCCGACGGCAACTGGCCCACCTCGACGGTCGCCGCGACGCGCCGCGTTCGCGTCTGGACGAACGTCACCGTCCGAGACTGCTGATTGGCGACATAGGCGACATCGCCGCCGGGCGAGAGAGCCACGGCCCACGGTTTCGAGCCGACGGTGACCGACCACGTCATGCTGTTGTCCGGCGCGTTCTCACCGCCGGGCGCCTCCACTGCGGGGCTATCGGACACTCCGGACCTCTGATCCGGCGGCGACTTGAACACCGAACCGAGGAAGACACCGACCAAGAGGCACGCGCCGAAGAGGAGAACCCACTTCAGCTTCGCCAACACGCTCCCTACGGTGTCACGGCAAGCCCAGCCAATCCAGGACCGCCGCGGCAGTCCACGATTGCTGCATACTCCCGAGCGGCTCACCCGTGAAGGGTTCGAAGTACTCGGCGAACGTACCGTCGCTTGCTTGCCGGAGACCCTCGGCGCGAAGCGCGAGCGAACGTTCGACCCATCCGCGTTGACCGAACGCCCACGAGAACAGCCACGTCATCACCGGCCAGACCGGTCCGCGCCAGTACTCCCGCGATCGAAAATCGCGCGATACCGGCGACGTCGACGGGGGCACGCGAAACAGCAGATCCGGATGACCGCAGAAGCGTGGTCCCTCGAAGGTGCGCAGAAGTGTGCGCTCGGTGTCGCGAGGTAGACCGCCGCACAGCAAGGGCGCAAACATCGCGAGGGTTTCCGTCCCTATCCAGCGCCCGGACCGCACGTCGAAATCACGCGCGGCGCCGGATCGGGAGTCGGCCGTCGCGGCGACGCCTTCGCGGAATCGCCCGGCCCACTCCCGGAGGTCGCGCACATCGCCCCTGGGCTTGGAGTGTTCCTCGCCGATCTCGGCGAGCACCTCACACGCCAGCGCGAAGATCGCACTGACGAAGACATCCTCGACGGCGAAGTCCATGACGTCGGACATCGACTCGTCGTCATAGGACACCGATTTCATCTGTTCGACGAGCCACAGGTAGCGGTCGTACTCGAGGTCGGACGGGCGCTGCGAAACGTCAGTGACGAAGTTCAGGTCGGCCCGTTCGTAGGGCGGCACCACGCCCGGCCGGATCGCCGCATACGCCCGATCCCACCGCGGCGAGTTGTCCATTCCGGACTCCCAGCCGTGATAGATCCGGATCCTTCCCTTTCGCTCAGGGTCCCGTGCGGTGGCGAGCCAGCGATGCCACCGCATGAGGTTCTTCCACCGGCGATCGAGAAACTCATCGGCAATCGCGCGGGTCGTCGGACCATGGCGGCGCGAATGATCGAGGATGCGTTGCACAGCGATCGCATGGACCGGCGGTTGGGTGATCCCAGACGTATCGATACCGGCGGGTGCATTCGGAGTCAGGCGCGCGACCTCCCACCGAGCCGGACCCGGGAAATACCCGTCAACGCCATTCGCGAACACGATGTGCGGGATCATGCCGTTCTGCCATTGGGCGGACAGGAGCGTGTCCAACTCGAGAATCGCGCGCTCGACACTCAACGCGGCGAGTCCCACGGTCACGAACGCCGCGTCCCAGCTCCACATGTGTGGGTACAGCTTCGGTGCAGCTGTCGTCATGGTGCCGAGGTCGTTGCCGCGCAACATATATGCAGCACGCGCCGCAAGTTGCGTGGCAGTGAATCCTCGACGGTTCATCGTCCTATTCTGCGCAGGTCGACGGCATTTTTCTGGCTGAGTGATCAGGCGGAGTGAGCAACGGCACGCTTTCTCGTCCCTCGTTGAGTCCTCAATTCACGGTAAACTCGCCGGGGCACAAGCAACGAGGCGCTGGAGGTAGTCATGCGCACAGCATCACGTCTCCGGCAGATCGCTATTTCGTTGATCTTGTTTTTGAGCTGCGCGTTCACTCTCACCGGCTGTTTCGGCGAGGCTGCGGCGACGAAGAACGAACTCCCCGTGGGAGTTGACGAAACCCTCAAAACGGCGATCGACACGCTCTTCACCTGGCGCCCGGCTTTCGACAAGTCCGAAGCCGCGGCATTCCAGCGGGCCCGGCCCTACGTCACTGCCGAGGTCTTGCCCGTCCTGACCGACCTCGAAGACGAGCCGCCGGCACAGTGGGACACGTGGGCCAAGCAGGGCGCGTTCCTCACTCCGACCTTCACGATTGCGCCTGCCCCTGGGACAAAGGACACGTACACCCAGTACACGCGCTGGGTCACGGTGACCCAGCACATCCGGAACGCCAAGGGCGAGAATCTCGGCGATATCACCTTCGATCTTCGGCCCGTCGTCCTCACGTTCTCGAACGGTGCGTGGCGGATCTC
>JAJFUQ010000211.1 GCA_021372355.1 Nocardiaceae bacterium
ACATCGCCCTAGCCAACGACCCCGCACATCGGGAAGAGCTCAGGTCATTGAGGAGGCTCTACATGCAACACCGACAAGTCGAAGCACTGCGGGACAAACTGGCACCCCCGCCGTTCTGAGAATCAGACGACGGTGGCCAGAGCTGTCACTTCGCCGGGCGTTTGACTCCCAGATCCCGGTACCGCCGGACTCGCCTCTTGAGGTTGACGGGCTTCAACCCCGCCAACTCCTTGCCGATCGCGGCAACCATGTCCGCGATGAAGTCGCCCGACTCGGAGATCACCACATCGACGACGCCGTCGTCGTGGAGGTCACCCGCTCCGATTCGCTGCTGTTCAGCCAACTCGGCAGCGTGTTCGGTGTCGCGGTAGACGATGGCACTGGCGCCCTCCGGCGGCAGCGGCGAGAGCCAGCCGTTCTCGGCCGCGATGACCCGATCCGCGGGCAACAGAGCCAACGCGCCACCACCGGTTCCCTGCCCGAGAAGCACTGCGAGCGTGCGGGTTTCGAGCGTGACGAGGTCGGCGATACAACGTGCGATCTCGGGCGCGAGGCCGCGCTCCTCGGCCTCCTTCGACAGCGAGGCGCCAACCGTGTCGATGACGGTGACGAGCGGAATCTGCAGTTCCTCCGCCAACTTCATTGCGCGGCGTGCTTCGCGAAGAGCCGCAGGGCCCATCGACTCGCCGCCGCGCCGGTCCTGACCGAACAGCACGCAGGGCTGACCGTGAAAGCGTGCGAGCGACAACAGGACGGTGCGGTCGAGTTCGCCTTGGCCCGTTCCGCTCAACGGCACCCGCTCCGTCGCCCGGCGCAGGAGGTCACGAATGCCGGGTCGGTCGGGTCGTCGGGTCGCGAGCACCGAGGTCCAAGAATGGCGACCGTAGGCCGTCGGTGGAGAAGCGATCCGCGTCGGCTTCGTTTCTCCGGTCATCACGATGAGCGCCCGGTGCACGATGTGGCGGAACACCTTCACCGGCACGACGCCGTCGATCACACCGTTTCGGTACAGGTTCTCCGAAACCTGGACGCCCTCGGGAAACTCTTCACCATAGAGCGCCGAGTACACGCGCGGACCGAGGAACCCGACGAGGGCGCCCGGCTCGGCGAACGTGATGTGCCCGAGCGAACCCCATGACGCGAAAACGCCACCCATCGTGGGACTTCGCAGATAGACGACGTACGGGAGGTGCGCCGCCCGGTGGGCTGCCACCGCCGCCGACACCTTGATCATCTGGACGAACGCCAGAGTTCCCTCTTGCATCCGGGTCCCGCCGGACGCCGGGGACGCGATCAAGGGAAGCTTCGCGGCGGTCGCCTTCTCGATCGCCTCCACGAGGCGTTCCGCGGTCGCGACTCCGATCGAACCCGCCTGGTAGGCGAACTCCCCCGCGACCATGGCCACGCGCCGACCCCGGATGCGCAGTTCGCCGGTGATGACCGACTCTTCCCAGCCTGGTGGGTCCCACGAGACGAACGAGCCCGCATCCGCAATCGCCTCGACGAACTCGTTCGCAGAGGTCATCAGGTCAACGCCTCTAGCTGGCGGATCTTGTTCGTCGCGTCGAGCGCGGCGACCTTGTACGACTCGGCGAGGGTCGGGTAGTTGAACACCCCGTCCATGAGGTAGTCGACGGTGCCGTCACAGCCCATCACGGCTTGGCCGATGTGTACGAGCTCGGTAGCCTGCGTGCCAAAGATGTGCACGCCGAGTACCTTTCGCGTCTCTGTCGACACCAGCAGCTTGAGCACGCCGTAGGAATCGCCCAGGATCTGTCCGCGGGCCAACTCGCGGTAACGCGAGATTCCCACCTCGAACGGGACCTTTGCCTTGGTCAGCTCATGTTCGGTCTTACCCACGTAGCTGATCTCGGGGATCGTGTAGATGCCGATCGGCTGCAGGTCGCTCATCTGATGAATCGGATCTCCACAGGCGTGGTGCGCGGCAACGCGACCCTGTTCCATCGATGTTGCGGCGAGTGCCGGGAATCCGATGACATCGCCGACCGCGTAGATGTGGTCGACCGCTGTCCGGTAGTTCTCGTCGACCTCGATGCGACCCCGGTCGTCGGCTTTGAGGCCGGCGTTCTCGAGCTCGAGCGCCTCGGTGACACCCTGCCGTCCCGCCGAGTACATGACCGTCTCGGCCGCGATCTTCTTGCCGGATTCGAGGATCGTGACGGCGCCTTGGTCGTACTTCTCGACCGACACCACTGACTCGCCCATCCGGAAGGTCACCGCAAGATCCCGCAGTTGGTACTTGAGCGCTTCGACGACTTCCTTGTCGAGAAATTCGAGCATGTTCTCGCGCTTCTCGATGACGGTCACCCGCGTCCCGAGCGCGGCGAACATCGACGCGTACTCGATGCCGATCACCCCGGCCCCGACCACGACCATCGAGCGCGGCACGCCTTCGAGCTGCAGGATTCCGTCGGAGTCGATGATCGTGCGGTTGTCGAACTCGACGGTCGAAGGACGGGCCGGACGCGTACCGGTTGCGAGGATGACCTTCTCGGCCGTGATGTGGCGGGCTGTCGCAGTGCCGTCGTTGATCTCGAGAGTGTGCGGATCGACGAAATGCCCGGTGCCCTGGATGAGGTGCACGTGGTTGCGTGTGAGCTGGCTCCGAACGACGTCGACCTGACGGTTCACCACGTGCTGGGTGCGCGCGTGGAGGTCCTCGACGGTGATGTCTTCCTTGACCCGATAGGCCGCGCCGTACATTTCGCGCTGGTTCATACCGGTCAGGTAGACGACGGCTTCACGCAGGGACTTCGACGGGATCGTGCCGGTGTTGATGCAGACTCCGCCGACCATTCCTCGGCGCTCGACGATGGCCACCTTCTTCCCGAGTTTCGCGGCAGCGATCGCCGCCCGCTGACCGCTGGGACCGGAGCCGAGAATCACTACGTCGAAGTCGTTCACATAGCCGATTCTTACTCCGCATCGACCCATTCGGCAGCGCGGTTGGTGAACTCGATGCCGGACAGTTGTCCTGCTCCGGCCGGGATCGAGCCGATGATCCGAGTGCCGGTCACGCGGGGCAGGTCCTCGAGGTTGCAACGTTCGGCGAGGTCTGGTTCGCTCGGCCAGCTGCCGATGATCAGGCCTTTGACCTTGACACCCGCCGCCTCGATCGCGCGGACGGTCAGCTCGGAATGGTTCAACGTCCCGAGACCCGACGCCGCCACGACCACGACAGGTGCACCAAGTTCGCGCGCGACGTCGAGCAGCGTGAACTCACCGATCCGGACCAGAATTCCTCCGGCACCTTCGACGATGACGAGGTCCTCGACGCACTTGCGCACCACGGAGACCACCTCGTCGAGCGAGAGGAACCGCATTCCGCTCCGCCGAGCCGCAGTGTCCGGCGCGAGTGGCTCCGGGTACCGAATCAATTCGATCGTGCGGACGCCGGAAACCAGACGGGCGACATCGTCGACGTCGCCGACCTCGCCGGCCAGTACCCCGGTCTGTGCCGGCTTGATGACGACCACCGACTGGCCCTTCGCGAGTGCACGCGCGGCGAGCGCTGCGGTCGCGATGGTCTTTCCTACACCGGTCGAGGTGCCGGTTACCACGAGCACCGTCACGACGGAACCGTCGCAAGCACCTCGGTGAGCACTGCCTCGATAGTGTCCAGATCGTCGTCGGTCAGGGTCGCACGTGCGGTCAGCCGCAGGCGGGAAGTGCCCTCCGGAACTGACGGCGGGCGGAAGCAGCCCACCCGCAGACCTCGCTCAGCACAGGCGAGCGAGGCGGCATACGCGCGTTCGGCGTCGCCGAGAACGACGGACACGACCGCCGACTCCGGCTTGGCGGCATTGGTCGCGGCTGCGAGCCGGCGAGCATTGCGCAGCACGGCGTCGGCGCGCTCGGGTTCGGACTTCACAATCCGCAGCGCAGCACGCGCGGCACCCACCGCAGCCGGCGCGAGGCCGGTGTCGAAGATGAAGGTGCGCGCCGAGTCGACGAGGTGGTCGCGCACGCGGCCGCTGGCGAGCACCACGCCACCTTGGCTTGCCAACGCCTTCGAGAGCGTGGCCGTGATGACGAGATCCTCGGCGCCCGCGAGTCCGAGTTCATAAACCAGTCCGCGACCCTGGCCGCGAACGCCGAGCCCGTGGGCCTCGTCCGCGACGAGAACAGCGCCGGCTCCGCGCGAGACGGCATGGAGTTCGGCAAGCGGCGCGAGGTCGCCGTCCGCGCTGAAAACCGAGTCGGTGATGACCAGAGCACGATCCTCAGTGCGTTCATTCAGTGCGCGCTCAACGGCAGCCAGATCACCATGAGCCGTGATGACAACACGCGCCCGCGACAGCCGGCAGGCATCGACAAGCGAAGCGTGGCTGTTCGCGTCCGACACGATCAACGTGCCTCGACCCGCCAAGGACGTCACGACGCCGAGGTTCGCGGCGTAACCCGACGCGAACACCAATCCCGTTTCAGCGCCAGTGAACTCGGCGAGTTCCTGTTCAAGATCGTGGTGCTCGGCGGTCGTTCCGGTGACGAGACGCGACCCGGTCGAGCCCGTGCCCCACCGTCGGATCGAATCGATGGCACCGGCGATGACGTCGGGATGATCGACGAGCCCGAGGTAGTCGTTCGAAGCCAGGTCGATCATCGGGTCCAGCTCCGGACGCGGGCGCAATGCGCGGCGCAGCCCTGCTGCCCGTCGCTCCGCCGCATACTGATCAAGCCAGCTCAGCGGGTCTTTCTTCGTACCCACAAGAACTGAGAGTACCCGACTTGAACGGTGTTCAAGTAGTCGGGCTCATCCCGCCTTGATCAAGTCCGCCGCCTTCTCGCCGATGACGACGGATGGCGCATGGGTATGACCGCGGATGATGGTCGGCATCACCGAGGCATCCGCGATGCGCAAGCCTTCGACACCGCGGACCTTCAGGTCCGGCGTGACGACGCTCGATGGGTCGCTGCCCATCCGGCACGTCGAGGTCGGGTGGTAGAGCGTGTGCGAATAGTTCGTCAGCGCATCCACGAGCGTCTCCTCGATCGTCGCCTTCTCGTGCTTGGGCTGCGCGAAGGCGCCCAGCCGCGCCCCGAGCGGTGCGGTGGTCACGATGTTGTGCGCGATTCGCAGGCCCGCCATGATCGTCGCCCGGTCCGAACCGTCCGGGTCGGAGAGGTAGCGCGGGTCGACGATGACCTTCCCCGATGGGTCACCGGCGGCGAGCGCCACGGTCCCCCGACTCTTCGGCTGCAGCAGAATCGGGCCGAGCGCGATCGCATGCCCGGTGGGATCCGGGCCGATGCCCTCGTCGAAGAACGGCGCCGGCCCGAAGATGATCTCGAGGTCTGGATGGTCGAGTTCCGGCCTGCTGCGCACGAATCCGTACGCCTCACCGACATTCGACGTGAGCATTCCCCGTCGACGCGTCAGGTAATTGAGCAGTTCGAGCGGCTTCTCGGCATCGAACAGTGTGTCCGAGTCGACGGAGAAGCCGATGAGCGACACCAGGTGGTCGGTGAGATTCTTCCCGACCTCAGGCGCGGCCGCGACAACCGGTATTCCTGCGGATTTCAACTCCACCGGGTCCCCGATCCCCGAAAGCATGAGGATCTGGGGAGTGTTGATCGCGCCCGCGCAAACGATGATCTCCTTAGCGGCTTCGATCTGCCGAGGCTGGCCCTTGTGCGTGTAAAACACCGATCGAGCGCGCGTGCGGTCGAAGCCGATGCGGTCGACGTTCGCGCCGGTGATCACCGACAGGTTCTTGCGCTTGGACGCCGGCTTCAGATAGGCGTCAGCGGTGCTGCACCGCGCACCGTTGCGCTGCGTCACCCGCGTTTCGGTGAAACCCTCCGGCGCGGGAGTGTTCGCACGTTCGACGAAGTAGCCGGCGCCGAGGGCCGCGGTGAGGAAGTCCTTGGTCCAGTGCCGTGGACTCCGCTGCTTCGAAATCGTCAGCGGGCCGTCGTACCCCTCGTCATCGGCCTGCGCATCGTAGAGCGCTTCGATCCGGGTGAAGTACTGCGCAACATTCGCGAACGACCACTGTTCGCCGGCCGCGGCGGCCCACTGGTCGTAGTCGGCTGCGAATCCGCGCACCCACATCATCGCGTTCATTGACGATGATCCGCCCAGGGTCTTCCCGCGCGGATAGAAGATCGCCCGATTTCCGAGTTCCGGCTGGGGTGCCGTCCGGTAGTTCCAGTCGGAGTCGGTTTGGAACAGCTTCGAGAACGCGGCCGGAATGTGGATGAACTTGTTCTTGTCCGGCCCACCCGCCTCGAGCACGACGACCGTGCTGCTTGATTGTTCGGACAGCCGCGAAGCGACGACAGCGCCCGCCGACCCGGTCCCGATCACGACGTAATCCGCAACTGCCGGAAGAGAAGCCATGCGCCCCACGCTAGCCCCGGTGCGGACGCACCGTCGGTATCAGAGGAAAGGTGTCTCCGGAACGGGCGTCAACGGAACAGCTCGATCGATCCAGCTGACGATGTTGTCGACGACAAGGTCGCCCATTTTGGCTCTGGTGTACTCCGATGCGCTGCCGACATGTGGCAGCAGCACGACGTTGTCGAGTTCGAGCAGCTCTCGCGCAACATGCGGTTCGTCGGCATAGACATCGAGCCCCGCGGCAGCGATGGTCCGACTTCGAAGGGCGTCGATCAATGCCGCTTCGTCGACCGTGGACCCACGACCGATGTTGATCACAACACCATCCGGGCCGAGCGCCTCGAAGACAGCTTTGTTGACCACGTTCCGGGTCTCCGCAGTTCCCGGCAGGACGACGATCAGGGTGTCACTCGCCTGCGCCAACTCCAGCAGGGTTTCGTAGTACCTCCACGGAGCTTGACGGTGCGGTCGGCGGCTGTGATAGCCGACGTCAACGCCGAACGCCTCGACCCGCCGGGCAATCGCGGTGCCGATTCGGCCCAAACCGACGATTCCCACCGTTCGGTTCCGCAACGTCAGCGGGGTCAGCCGGTACGGCGCAGAAGCCCACTTTCCAGCCCGGAGGTAGCGCTCGGCTGCCGACAGCTCTCGTACCGTCATCAACAGCAGGCCAAGGGCGGTGTCAGCGGTTTCATCGGTCAGCACATCGGGCGTGTTCGTGACGACGATGCGATGCGCGGCACAGTAATCGAGGTCGATGTTGTCGTATCCGACACCGAAATTCGCGATCAGTTCGAGCCGCGGATATTGGGCCAGGCGCTCAGCCGGCAGCGGCACGAAGGCCCGCGCGATAGCGCGAACTGTCGCACCTGCATGCACCTCGGGCTCGAAGGAGTCCGCGAATCGGTCGGTCAACAGGGCACGGACCTGACGACTGGCGCCAAGTGACGTGACCTCGATCTTGCGGCCCACTACCAAGGCACCGACTCGGTAGACGCCACCGGCTCGCGCCCCAGCATCCCGAGCAACCTCAGCGCCGCAATCGCCAAGACCACGACGAGCACGACCCGAAGCTCACCGTTCGGGATCGGCCGCAGGATCAGCGACGCCACCTGCACCAGGCCAAACACCACCGCGACGACCGACAGCGTGTGGCGCCCGAGGACCTTGACCGGTTGCCCGAGCCCCGGAAGATACTGCGATGCGATGAGAATGAGCAGTGACGACGCCAACCACGTCAGCGACACCACCTCGAACTTGATGCCGAGGTAGTTGACCAACATCTCGGTGTCGCCGACCGTCGCGGACACATGCGCGAGCGCCGCAAACCGGTAGGCAGCTCGACCGCCGCGCGGCTGCGCGTTCCACGCCACGACACAGAACGCCAGCCCGACGAACCCGACCACGACTGCGAGAAACCCCATCAGCCCGAGAAGGTTGTCGGCGTCCCCCGCGGGATGGCCGAAGAAGCGGCCAAGGTCCCACATCACGCCGAGCCCGAATGCACAACCGGTGATGACGAGCAGGTCCAAGGCAACCGTGATCAAGCGCCGGGCGGCGGGCGCCAGGCACAACCCGATGATGCCCATGACCGTCACGATGGTCGCCGAATTGAAGATGACCGCGGACACCCAATCGGGCGCGCTGACCCATTTCGTCGAGTCGAACGCGATCATCATGTTGCCCAGACCATTGAGCAATTGCCCGAATGCGAGCAGAAACCACGGCATCCGCAGCTCCGGCGCGAGTCGCTGGGCGGCGAACGCGCACGACACCGCCGCAGTGAGCCCGGCGATGACCAGCAACCAGCCGACCGTCGCCGGCAGAAACAGCCCGATCGCGACCGCCACAACGCTCATCGTGAGAGCCGTCGTTTGCCGCGTCATAGCGACAGCGTACGGATTACGGGGTCATCTCACCTGCGCGTCGAGAGTCGCTTCGAGCTCCCCTAGGCGCGGCCGTGCGGTCGGATTCGGGTCCAGACAGCCATTGATGACGTTCGCCACCGCGCCAGGAAGCCGGTTTCGCGCATGTCCGGTCAGCGTGACCCGCCGGGTCAGCTGTCCGTACGGACCGCCGTTCTTCGACTCCGGGTACGGCTCGTGCCGGGTCGCAACTTCGTACAAGACCGCGCCGATGCCCCAGACATCCGCGGAACCCGCGAGGAAGCCACCGCGGGCCTGCTCCGGCGAAAGATAGGCAGCCGTACCGATGCCGGCGTTGTACTTTCCCGGCGGCCGCGCAAGGTTGAGATCGAGCACCTTGGCCAGCCCGAAGTTCGAGACGACGTTCGTTGGCTTCAGGTCCAGGTGCAGCAAACGGCGACCGTGCAGATATCCGACGGCAGAGCACAGATGCAGTCCGAGCGCGCACATTCCTTCCGGTGGCGTCAGGCGCCACCAGTTGTGATGGACCAGGTATTCCACTGTCGCGCCTTCGAGCGTTTCGAGGATGACCGTGGTGCGCGGCTCTTCGTGGATGCTGTAGGCCCGCACGATGTGCGGGTGCGTGCACTCCATGAGGATCTCGCCCTCGCGGCGCAGGTGCCCGCAGATGCGTTCGCTGTCGGCACGATCCGGGCGGACCATCTTTGCCGTGCAGATGCAGTGACGTTCTTCGCTCCATACCTCGTAGATGTCGCACTCTGGGCCGCGACGATGGTGGCGTATGACTCGATATCCGTCGAGAAGGTACTTGCCTTCCGCGACGGGTGGCTCGACGTCTTCGAGTATTGGCGTAGGCCCACTGGGATGCCGATGCAAGAGACGACTAGCCAACATGTTCACCGCACAACCCTCAATTCCCCTGAGTCCCCCGGTGTTTCACCGCGGAGCCGCCACAGTCGGCGGTAAGTGCTGCTACCCCGCAGCAGGCTTTCGTGATCGCCGATCTGAACGACTCGGCCCTGTTCCAGAAGCACGATTCGATGCGCTTCCTGGGTGAGGAGCAGGTTGTGCGAGATGACGATCGTCGTGCGCCCGGCCACCAGGGCGCGCAGCGGATCGACCAGTCGACCGATCGACTCGGCATCGAGACCGGTTGTCGGCTCGTCCAGGATGAGGACGGGCGAGTCCTGCAAGAGTGCTCGGGCCACGGCGATGCGCTGTCGCTGACCACCAGACAGCAGGTGACCATCCTGGCCGAGTTGAGTGTCGTACCCCTGGGCCAGCCCGCTGATGAATTCGTGCGCGTCGGCCGCTTTGGCCGCTTCGATGATCTGCTCGCGCGTCGCATCAGGACGTCCGTAGGAGATGTTGTCCGCCACAGACGCGTGCAGAACAAGGGCCTCCTGGCTGAGGATGCCGACGTTGGTACGAAGGCTTTCGAGCTTGATCTTCCGGATGTCGATGCCGTCGATATTGATCGATCCGCGCTGGGCGTCGTAGAACCGCACCAACAGCTTGGCAAGAGTCGACTTGCCAGCGCCGGATGCGCCGACGACGGCGACCATCTCACCCGGGCTGACGTCGAACGTCACGTCATGAAGGGCTGCAGTCGACTTCTTCGCGTAGTGGAACGAGACATTTCGAATGCTCACTTCGCCGGTCACCCGCCGCAGCGTGACGGCGTCCGGAAGGTCTTTGACCTTAGGTTTCTGGTCGAGCAGTTCCATCACGCGCTCTGCGCCCGCCAGCGCAGTGAACATCGTGCTCGTCAATTGACCGAGCGCTCGGATCGGCGAGAACAGTTCGACCAGATAGGCCATGAAGACGAGCATTCCGCCGATGGTGAGCTGTTGATGACTCAGCAGATAGATGGCAAAAGCCGTGATGGCGATACCGCCGAGTAGCTCTACGCCCTCGACGACGACGCCGTAGAAGCCCTTGATTCGGGCGGTCGCCAGCTGTGCGCGAAGGACGCCGTACCCGTCTCGGCGCAGCCGATCCGCTTCGTGGTCCTCGCGGTTGCATGCCTGTACCAGCGGAATCGCCGCGAGCGCGTCCTGTGCTCGTGCCCCGACGACTCCTGACAGCCGGCGCTCTTCACGTGCAGCGTTCCGCCGCAGCCGGGCGACCGTGCGGCCGATGAACAAAAAGACCGGTGCGGTCAGCAGAGCGACCAGCGCGAGCTTCCACGAGATGACGAACAATGCGACCGTAAAGAAGCCGATTTTGAAAAAATAAGACAGGCCCTGGATCGGGCCTGTGAGGGTGAACGTCTGGATCGCATCGACATCGCTGTTGAGCCGCGTGAGCACATCGCCGCGGCGTCCGCGGTCGAAGAAATCAAGCGACAACCCTTCCAGATGGCGAAAAATCGTCGTTCTCAGGTTGAGCACAAAATTCGCGCTCGCCCACGTCCCCAGATAACGCCCCAACGCTCCCAGTGCCACGCTTGCCAGGGACAGTCCGGCAAATGCTGCGGTCAGCGATGCAAACATTGCAAATTCGTGCGGAACGATCACTTTGTCGATCAGAAGCTTCCACATCCACAATGCCGCGGTATCGAGCGCGGGAGCAATTGCGGTTAGCAGAACAACAAAGATCAACTGCCGTCGATACGGCTTCAAGAAGGGATAGAAGCGCCGTCCTACAGCCCTCAGTTGGGCGGCTGGCGCGTCCGCGACGATCTGATTGTCGTCTGCCGGAAGTGGCGATAAGAAGCGCTGAAGCCGGGCTCGCCAACCCAAACTCCCCTGCTCATGGCTCTGCCGCCGTGGAGCTGAATCACGCGGCGGCACAGTCATTTTCACTCGTCGACGAGTGTTGCCGGTCATCAGTAGAAAACTGACGAGGCAGCAGTGCTAGTCGTTAACGCCTAGCAGCCACCCCAGCTACCGCCGGAGCTCGAGCTGCCTCCGCTGCCGGAGCCTCCCGACCATCCGCCGCGGCCGTGCCAACCAAAGTAGTGCCGGTGCCATCCCATTGTCTTTACCTCCCGGTGAACCAATCCCCCGACTGCCGCCCTGGCTGAAATGTATGGGCGACATACATTCAGTAAACTCTCTGTTACAGACTTGTCAATGGGGATCTTGCTGACAGACAATGACAATTTTCTTACGTCAATCTCATGCGACACACAGACCGCTTCGGACCGGCTAACCAACGGCAGAAACACTCAAACAAACGATTGACAACAGCCGCTTAGCCAGTTTTTGCAGCGGCGAGCATGCCGGCACAAATCGACGCGAGGTCGTCCGGCGAGCTGACGAACGGTGGCATGCAGTAAACGAGATTGCGGAACGGGCGTAACCAGACCCCCGAATCGACGGCCGCTTTCGTTGCGGCGGCCATGTCGACGGGGTGATCGAGTTCGATTACCCCGATCGCGCCCCGCACCCGGACCTCTCCCGGTGCCCCGGCGAGCCCCTCGTGAAGTGCCGCCTCGATCGTCTCGACTTCGGACTTCCAGTCGCGCGAGAGCAACAGCTCGATGGAAGCCACCGCTACCGCGCTCGCCAACGGGTTCCCCATGAACGTCGGGCCGTGCATCAGGGCGCCATGGCCGGCGCTGATCGTCGCGGCGATCTCCGGAGTGCACAGCGCGGCCGCGAGCGTCAGGTAGCCGCCGGTGATCGCTTTGCCGACCGTCATGATGTCCGGACTGATGCCGGCATGGTTCGCAGCGAACAATTCGCCGGTGCGGCCGAAGCCTGTGGCGATCTCGTCGAAGATGAGCAGAACCTGATTGGCATCGCAGATGCGGCGTAGGTCGGCCAGGTATCGCGGATCGTGGAACCGCATGCCGCCCGCGCCCTGAACGACCGGCTCGACGATCACCGCTGCGATGTCGCTCGCTTGCCGGGCGATCTCGGATTCCAACAGTGCCGCATAGGCCTCGTCGTAATCGCGCGGCGGGGCGGGGACGAAGATCTGTCGCGGGAGAACATCGGTCCACAGCGAGTGCATGCCGCCGTCGGGATCGCACACGCTCATCGCCATGAACGTGTCGCCGTGGTAGCCCCCACGCCACGTCAGCAGCCGGGACTTGCGGTTGTTCCCCTGCGCCCGCCAGTACTGCAATGCCATCTTGATTGCGACCTCGACCGAGATCGAACCGGAGTCCGCGAGAAACACCCGCTCGAGTCCCGGCGGCGTGATCTCGACGAGAAGCTCGGCGAGCCGCACGGCGGGTTCATGGGTGAGCCCGCCGAACATCACATGACTCATTCGGTCGATCTGATCTTTCGCCGCCTTGTCCAGCACCGGGTGCCGGTATCCGTGAATCGCGGCCCACCACGAACTCATGCCATCGACTACCTCGCGCCCGTCGGCGAGCGTCAGCCGAGTGCCTTTCGCGGACGTGACCACCAGCGGCGCCATCGACGGCGGAAAGCCCGTGTAGGGATGCCAGACGAGGGCCGTATCGGTTTCCGTGATCTGCGCAGGGTCCACGTTCGGAGCCTAACTGCGGGGTTCGGCGCTGTCGGATGGGGTAGACGCCGCCGGCACCTCATGCCGCCTCTTCCACGCCCGCCGGACCCCTTCGAGTCCGAGGATCGCCATCGCAATCCACACGACCGCAGCCGCGACGCCGAGCCACGGCGACGGGTTGTGGATGACCGCTCCGAGCGCCGTGTAGACAAACGCGCGCGGCGCCGAGCCGATGGCCGTTCCGGCAGCCATCTGCCACACGGGAACACCGAGCGCTCCGAACGAGTAGTTCGCGGGTGCATCGGGCATTCCGGGGATCAGCCGCTGGCCAGCGACGGCCCACAGTCCACGTTGCTCGATCTGATGGTCAAGCCACGCCGTGCGGCGGTCACCGAGCACCCGCACGGCGCCTTCGCGACCCGCGAGCCGACCACCGATCGATGCGAGGATCGCCGAGAAGATCGCGGACGCAAGCGTGACGATTGTTCCGACGACCGGGCCGAACAGGTATCCGCTGACCCCGGCCAGGACTGGACCGGGGACGAACATCGCACCGAGGACGCCCGAAACCGGAACATAGACGATCGGAGCCAGTGGGCCGGTGCTCTCGATCCAGTTCCGGACCGCATCCGGATCGATGATGCCGGTGGTGTGAACCACGAGCCACACCGCGAACAGACCAGCCACAAACAGCGCGAGGCGCACAACCGGGTTGATTTCGCGCCCCTCTCCACAAACGAGTCAGACGCCGCCGAGTGTATCGGCGGCGTCTGAAAGTGGCACTACGGCTAGGGCTTCATCTCGTACGTGTTGGCGAGGTCGCGTGCCATGTTCACCACGCGCTCGAAGCGCTCCGGGTTGCCGACCGGTTCGCGGACCAGGTCCAGCGCCCGCTTCTTCTGCGCCGCGGTTGCGGTGGTCTTGCAGTGCAAGGTCGTGGCGTTCTTCGAGAAGTCGGTGACGAACACCTCGAAGAGCTGGTCGAGGATGTCCGCGTCGGTGTTCTCGATCTCAGCCTGCTCGAGGATGAGCTGTGCGTACGGCAGGAGCGTGAACAGCTCGCCGATGGCGAACAGGAAGTCGACGTCACGCTGCTGCTCGGCGGTCGGCTTCGCAGCCACCAACAGAGCCTGGAAGTCCTCGGCCTGGTGCGTGAACACCGCGACGTTCGGGATGTGGGCGAACTTGCGGAAGACCTCACGCCAGTCGGCGAACGCGATCTTGCTCAGGCCGCGGCTCGGGCCCTGCTCGAACAGGAAGTCGTCGTTGACGGCGTCCCGACGACGGCTGACCGCCGGAACCACGGTGGTACGCAGTGCCTTGGGTGCACCCGGAACGCGCTGCGCGACCGGCACGACGGCATGCGATGCGGCACGAAGTCCCGTCGACAGGGCGCGGACGGCGCTCTTCGGAGCCGTTCCCACCGGAAGTGCCTGAAGTGCCGCCAGACCGGCATCGGTCGCCCGGAACATGAAGTTCGGCATGAACTTGAGCGACAGCGCCATGTTGACGTGGACGGTTCCTTCGAGGCGCGGCAGGCCGATCGAACCCATGATCGCCATGGGTAGATACATGTCGTTCTCGAACCCGCGGGCGGCGATGACGTCCGCCAGGATGATCGTGATCTTCTCGCCCTCGCGGGTGACGTTCATCTTCTCGATGGCGTTGAACAGCAGGTAGCGACGGTCGTTCGCATTTGCCGAACGCATGTAGTCGACAGCGCGCTCACCGTAGAGCTTCATACCGACGAGCCGTGCATACGCTTCCGCGGTGAGGCGGCGGATCTGCGGGAATTCGGTCACTCGCTTTCCGAAGAGAATGCGATTCTCCGCGTGGGTCATCGCCTCATACAGCGAATGCTCGCACTGACCGACCGCACCGAAGCCGAGGTTGAACTTGCCGACGTTCACGGTGTTCATCGCCGCGTGGAAGGCGTGCTTGCCTTCGTGCAGGATGTCCTCCTCGGCGACGGGGTAGTCCTCGAGGTCGAAAGCCGCGACGTACATCTGCGCGTCGACGACGTTCTTGCGGAGCTTGTAGTTCTTGTGCTGGCTGTCCGCCGCGAAGAAGACGTAGCCCTCGAAGTCGGAATCCGGCTTGTAGCTCTCGATGTCCGAACTGTCGATGATCGGCATGTCCGACCGGCGGCCGAAAACCGACACCATGCCGGCCTTGTTGCCGTTGCCGATGTAGTACTTGCCACCGGTCGCGGTGAATCCGCCACTCGCCTTGGGCGTGAGGACCATGTCGGTGGAGTAGATGTCGGCGCCGTGTTCCTTCTCCGACAGGCCGAAAGCGAAGATGTCGCCGGCCTCGAGAAGGTCAGCCGCGCGCTTGCGGGCGACTGCGTTCTTCGACTGCCAGATCGGACCCAGGCCGAGGATCGTGACCTGCCACACGTACCAGTACTGCATGCCGTAGAAGCCCAGGATGCGGCTGTACATCGTGATTCGGGCGGTATCCCAGCGCTTGTCCGGGTCGCCGTTTGCCTCCGACGCGGGAGTCAGGAAGGTCGCGAAAATACGTTCCTTCTTCTGCATATCCAGGTACTCGGTGTACCAAACGCGGTCGCGGTCCTGCTGCTTGAGCCACGTTTTGCCACGCGACTCGAAGAAGTCGATCGTCGCCTGGAAACACTCGCGCGTGCGCGCGTCGAACTCCGAGAAGTCCGCTGACTGGGGGTTGAAGAGAGTCGTCACGGCCGGAAACGATACAGCGATGAATCATTTTGATGCAACGGTGTAGCAATGTGTCCAACATAGTTGCTACATTGACCGCGTGAACACGTCAACGGAGACGACCGCCAAAGCTCGTGCACCGCACTTGGGCCCGGAACGTCGCCGCCCCTTCGTCCTCGACGCAGCCCTCGAGATCGCCGTCGCATCCGGGATCGGTGCCGTCACCATCGGGGCCGTGGCCGACCACATGAACGTCACTCGCCCAGTGGTCTACAAGTGCTACGGCGACCGGATCGAGCTCATCCAGGCACTGCTGCAGCGCGAGGGAACGCTATTGCTCGACGGACTCCTGCACGCGATGCACTCTGCAGCGGGCAAAGAACCCGAGGACGCATGGGTCACCGGCTTCATCTCGTTGCTGCGCTTCGTGGAGAGCCGCCCGGGTTCCTGGCGGCTGCTGTTCTCCGCCGACCCCGACCCCGCCCTCGCGACGCGCTTCACCATGGCTCGGCAGGCACTGGCCTATCACGCCACGGGTTGGATTCGCCCAGCGCTGGAGGCCTGGTGGGGAACCCCCGATCTCGACAAGAAGATGCCAATGCTCATCGAGTTCTTCATGTCGTCCTGCGAAGCCGCTGCCAAGACCCTCCTCGATTCCGAATCCACCTGGACCCCAGAAGAACTCGGCGCGCTGTACGGGCGGATGATCTGCCGCGCGTTCGAAGCCGCCTAATTGATTTCCCCGATGCAAAGGAGCATCTACATGTCCAACAGCACCAAGCCGGGAACCGGCCCGCGCATGCTTTCCCACCAGGGCTTTCCCTTCGATTCGGCGCGTCGGCGGGAGGATCACGGATTCTTCGGCCCTGGCTCGCCGACATGGAAGGTGTGGACGAGCCCGACCGCTCTCCTCGGCTTTCAGCGGGCGATCGCCGTCGAGGCGTTCGACCCGTTCCTGAGCGCAGCTGTCACCGACACCCAGAGCATCTACACCGACCCCATGGGCCGGCTGGACAGCACTCTCACGTACTTCACGATCATCGCGGTCGGCGACAGCCGGGCGGCGATCGAAGCGTCCGAACTGCTCCAGAAGGTGCATGCGCGGGCCACGGGCATCGAGCCGATCAGCGGCAAGCGGTACAGCGCGAACGATCCCGACAGCCAGCTGTGGATTCACATGACGGGTTGGCACTCGGTCCTCAAGTGCTACGAGATGTTCGGGCCGGGAAAGCTGTCGCCGCAGGACGAGGCCCGTTACTGGGCAGACTGTGTCATCGCCGCCGAACTCCAGACCTGCGATCCGGCCACGGTGCCGACCAGCCGGGAGGGCGTCCGCCAGTACTTCGCCGAGCAACGTCCGCGGCTGTGTTGGTCCGAGGACGCCGACCGCGTGGCCAGGCAGATTCTGTATCCGCCGGCGGGCTCCACGAACCCGCTCATCGCATCGGTTGCCCACCGCCTGACCCCAGCGGTCATCGCCACGTTGCCGCGCTGGATGCGCAAGCTCAGCAGCCTCGATCAGAGTGCGGCGGTCGACGCGGCGATCATCCCCACCATGCGTGCTCTCATGGCATCGGTGACACCCATGCCGATCCGGACTCGGCTCGCCAGGATAGCGGCTCCGTCGCTGGTCTCGGTCTGGGAAAACGCACTGCTTGGCGACCCCCCACTGCGCGACGCGATCGTCACCCCGGCAGAGGCGCGCGCCCGCTTCGGGCGTATGGCAGTCGCGGCTAGCGGCGACTGAGCGTCTTGAACGCCATCTTCGGTATGACGGCGAGCATCCGACCGGAGAACTGGGCCCAATCGAAGTAGTCGTGCCAATCGACGATCTTTCCGTTTCGAACCTCGAAGGCGCCCCACACCCAGAATTCGAAGTTCGCACCCTTGTTCCCGAGAACATCGGTGCGCTGCGTGAGCACCACATTGCCGTCCTGGGCAATGTGGTGAATGCGGGCTTCGAAGTGATCCCCGAACCGGCCGAGCATCTCCATGGTGCGTTCGAACGCCTTGCGGCCGCGGGCGGGCGGTAGATGGTTGTTCTGGTAGACGATGTCGTCGTCGACCAGCGCGTAAGCGCGTGCGTTGTCGAAATCCTCCAGCGCGGCGAGGAAGCTCTTTACGGTGTCGATCTCGTTCATGCTGGCAATCCTGCGCTTCGATCGCGCCTCAGGTGACCGCTTCTGGCCCGGAAATGCGAAGCGGCGGTCCAGCAGACCGCCGCTTCCCACCGCACTGAACTCAGCTCTTGAACGCGTCCTTGACGTTCTCGCCGGCCTGCTTCAGATTGCCCTTGGTCTGGTCTGCTTGACCCTCACGCTTAGTGCTCTCGTCGTCAGTAGCGCGACCGAACGCCTCCTTGGCCTTGCCGGACAGCTCTTCGGCCTTGTTCTTCGCCTTGTCGATAGCACTCATGTCATCCTCCAGAATTCAGATCCCCGAATCGGTATCCGGGGCTAGGTGTCACCTACCCGCTGAGAACCCGCCGAAACTCAGAGCATGACGAAACGTTGCCGGTCGAGCGCAGCACCATAGAGGTGCCCGAGCTCGACCTTCCGTGCCAAGTCCTCGATGATCGCCTCGGCGAAGTTGGTGCCGTAAAGGGACTCGCAACTTCCCAGTCCGCCCGGGCTGAAGACGTTGATCTCCATCAACTTGTCGCCCACGATGTCGAGTCCGACCAAGAACATTCCGTCATTGATCAGCTTGGGCCGGACGGTGTCGACGAGCTTGAGCATCTCGTCGGTCACGTGGACGGCGACCGCCTTGCCGCCCGCGCTCATATTGGACCGCAGGTCCTTTCCCTTGTTGACTCTGCGGAAGGCCGCGAAATGACCGTCACGCTCCAGCGGACAACCGTTCATGACGAACATCCGGACGTCCCCATCCCCGGCCTCGGTCAAGAACTCCTGGGCCACCACGTAGCCGTCGCGGGAAATCGCCTCGATGATCTGGTTGGTGTTCGGGGAGTCTTCTTTCGTCACTTGAAACACCCCGGTGCCGCCCGAGCCCTGCAGCGGTTTGAGCACTGCCCTGCCCCCGAGTTCGGCAATGAATTTCTTGATCCGATCGGGATCGCGCGAAATGAGGGTGAGAGGACGGACCACGTCGGGAAAGTGCTGGAAATAGGCCTTGTTGAGCGCGTGTGCGAGGTGCGCGGGGTCGTTGGCCACGAGTACGCCACTCGCCGAGATCAATTGGCCGAAGGCGACCCCTGCGGTGCCCGCCCACGAGCGGCCGGCAGTGTCGTCCGCGGGATCGTTCCGCAGCATGACGACGTCGAGATCGCCGATACAGACCTGCTCATCGATCCCCTTCGAGCCCTGCACGTCAGAGAGGTAGCGCTCGTGGGATTTGTACTTCTTCGGGCCTGGCCCGCGCATGTGCGCCGACAGTGACCCGTCGGGTTCGAACGCGAAATCACCGACCCCGGTGAACCACACTTCATGGCCCATTTGGGTGGCGGTCAGAGCGAGACGGTTCGTGGTGTACACCGGCAGTTCCGTAGCGACGTCATTGACGACGAAACAGATTCTCATGAGAATTCCTCGATCAATTGAGTGACGTCGTTCGATTCGGCTATCCGTCGGAGCCGCTCAGACGCAGCCGGGTCACCGAGGTATCGCGGCCGAAGCCGCGGCTCGATGAGTACTCCCTGGTCGTAGAGATCACCGATCAACGGCAGATCCTCGAGCGACAGCTTGCCCAGCCACAGAAGATCAAGCTTGTCGCCACCGGCCAGGTGCTCGAGAAGGTCGAAGAAACCTCGGAGGTAAATGACGTCCTTCGTGAATCCGCCCGAGCGGAACACCCGCATCGTCGTGGTGAACGCGCCTTTTCGTGACAGACCCAGGTCGACCAAGAGTCCGTGCACATCCACGAAGGCGTCGCCCGCGACCATCCGGTCGACTGCGACGACCCGCGCGGCGAGCTGTCGCAAACGGCGGGGCGAAAGGCCGCCGACCAGGAACTCCGCGAGCACCGCCAGGCCTTCCTGCGTCTCCTCGTATCCCGCCAGGCCCGTGGCCATAAGGAGCACCGGTTGGTGGGAGCCGTTCACGTACGTGACGAGATGGGTGCCCACCTCGTGTTGCAGCAACGCCTGAACCCGGCTGCTCTCGACTTCGGTGGCTTTGCCGACGAGCAGTTCGTGCCCGGAAACACTGATCCCGCTGACGTCGGCCCGGATCTGCACGTGGACGCCAAGATCCGGCTGGATGGCCTGGTAATGCGCGAACTCGATCCGTGCCAGCCGGGCGAACTCCGTGGCGTCGACGGTGCCACCTCCGCCACCCGTGCGGGCCGGGACGCGCTCGAGGATGGCCTGTGCACGCTCGAGCAGAACGACGCCGGCGGCGCCGTAGAGCTCGATGCTGAGTGGGAGGAATCCAGGCGTGTTCCGGGCCCGGAGCATCTCGAGCTGCGTCTGCAATTCCTTCAGCTTCGCGCGGAAGAGGTGGCCGAGCTCGCTGTTCTCCACCCGTTCGACGTCGATCGCCTTGAGTCTGGCGCCCAACAGTCCGGGATCGACCTCGAGATCGCGATACGTGAAGACGGGCTCCGTGGTCGCCCCGGACAGGAACTCGCGGCCGACCGCCGTCGTGTCCGTCGGGGTGATGTCCAGCAGGAACTCGAAGGCGTCGGCGGCTCGAGCCAGTTCGTGGTCGACCGCCAGATCGTGGGTAGCCAGCGCGGTACTCATCGGACCGCTCGATTCGCCGCGTCCACAACCGCAGGTATCGAACTCTTGAGCGCCGCGGTCAGTTCATCGAGATGGTCGTCGTCGACCGATCCTGTCCGCTCGTCCATGAAGGTCTTCTTGAACTCCAAGGACAACGCGCAACCGGTGGTCGGGTAGCGTTCGTGCACCCAGGCTGCGAGCCGCCGGCCTGTGAAGCGAACGTTCTCCCGGACGTCCAGCGGCGCACCGTGGATGTCCAGTCCGTTCATCGCCTCGAGCAGCGCTGTGACGACCCCTGCCCATCGTTCTTTGTTCACTGACCCGGTCCCGACGTTGATGTCGGGGTTGTCTTCCTCAGACGCGCTCAAGGCGTTCGGATCAGCGTGACGCGGATAATCGAACGGGCGAAAGTTGTAGGCGTGGACGTCGAAGACGACGAAGGGGCCGGCCGCAGCCATCGGGTCGAGCCACTCGGCCAGATCCGCATAGAACTCGTCGTAGATCTCGAGTGACCTCGCGATGACATCCTGCGGAAGCTCATCCCGCCAGAGATCCAGGCCCCAGCAGTCGTCGGGGGTGCAGTAGACCGCCGCATCGCGATCGCGATTGAGATCGACTTCGAAGCGCGAACGATTCGCCACGGCACGGAATTCCGTGCACGCCGCGATGCGGTCGGTGAAGGGGTCCTCCTCGCGGCGGCGCGTGGCGTCGGCGAGCTTGACTCGGGACAGCAGTTCTGGCCGGAGGTCGTGGCCCGCATGAATAGCGGTAGCCATCACGTGCGGCGCCGGATCGCCGTAGAACGAAAACGGAGCGCGAAGCGCCTCGGCGCTGTCCACAATGCAGAGCTACCCGGTCCTGTCACCGCAAAACGAAGCGGACATAGCGGACCAATTCTCGGCCTTGCGGACCCACGAAGATGTGAGGTTCCAACCGTCACTCCAGCAACGCGACTAGCCTCTTTCGGTATGGCCGCTCCCGATCCCAACCTCGGCGACCCGTCGTCGATCTCGGTGTGGCCGGGCACTGCCTATCCTCTCGGCGCGACCTACGACGGCGCCGGAACGAACTTCTCGTTGTTCTCCGAGGTCGCCGAGAAGGTCGAACTGTGCCTGATCGCACGCGACGGATCCGAGACCCGCATACCCGTTGAAGAAGTCGACGGCTTCGTGTGGCACTGCTACCTTCCGAACGTCGTCCCTGGTCAACGCTATGGATACCGCGTACACGGGCCGTTCGAGCCGGAGAAGGGCCATCGCTGCGACGCCAGCAAACTGCTCGTCGATCCGTACGGAAAAGCGTTCGACGGAGACTTCGACGGGCACGAATCGCTGCACACATACGGCATGGATTCGCTGGGGCACACGATGACGACCGTTGTCATCAACCCGTACTTCGACTGGTTGAGCGACCGCTCCCCCCGCCGGCCCTACCACGAGACGATCATCTACGAAGCCCACGTCAAGGGCATGACCGCGACGCATCCGAAGATCCCGGAAGAACTACGCGGGACTTACGCGGGTCTCGCGCATCCCGTCATCATCGAGCACCTTCTGGCCCTCGGTGTGACGGCGATCGAACTCATGCCCGTGCACCAGTTCATGCAAGACCAGCGACTTCGAGACGAAGGACTGCGCAACTACTGGGGCTACAACACGTTCGGCTTCCTCGCACCGCACAACGAATACCGCTCCGGAGCCAAGCCGGCGTCGGCGGTTTCGGAGTTCAAGGCGATGGTCCGGACGTTCCACGAAGCCGGAATCGAGGTGATCCTCGACGTCGTCTACAACCACACCGCAGAGGGAAACCACCTCGGCCCGACGATCAGCTTCCGCGGCATCGACAACCAGGCCTACTACCGACTCGTTGACGACGACCTGGCGATGTACATGGACTACACGGGCACCGGCAACAGTCTCAGCGCCAGGCATCCGCACACGTTGCAGCTCATCATGGACTCGCTCCGGTACTGGATTCTCGAGATGCACGTCGATGGCTTCCGCTTCGATCTCGCGTCGACTCTCGCCCGCGAACTGCACGACGTCGATCGACTGTCCGCGTTCTTCGACATCGTCCAGCAGGACCCGGTCATCAGCCAGGTCAAACTCATCGCCGAGCCCTGGGACGTCGGTGCCGGCGGCTACCAGGTCGGCAACTTCCCCGGCCTGTGGACCGAGTGGAACGGAAAGTATCGCGACACCGTGCGCGACTACTGGCGGGGAGAGCCCTCCACCCTCGGCGAGTTCGCGTCGCGGCTGACGGGTTCGTCGGACTTGTACGAAGCGACCGGCCGCCGACCCGGCGCGAGCATCAACTTCGTCACCGCCCACGATGGCTTCACGTTGCGAGACCTCGTGTCCTACAACGAGAAACACAACATGGCGAACGGTGAGGACAACCGCGACGGCGAATCCCACAACCGCTCCTGGAACTGCGGCGTCGAAGGCCCGACCGACGATCCGGCGATCAACGAGCTGCGTGAGCGCCAGATACGCAACATTCTTGCGACGCTGATGCTGAGCCAGGGCACGCCGATGCTCCTGCACGGCGACGAATTCGGCCGCACGCAGCACGGCAACAACAATGCGTACTGCCAGGACTCCGAGCTCGCGTGGATGGACTGGACCCTCGCCGACAAAGACCCTGACCTGCTCGAATACACGCAGAACGTCATCAAGCTGCGCAAACGTCACCCGGTCTTCCGCCGACGCCGATTCTTCGACGGTCGACCCATTCGATCCGGCGATGAATTGCGCGATATCGCGTGGCTGACGACAGCGGGCGTCGAGATGACGCCCGAGGACTGGGAATCCGACTTCGGCCGGGCATTGACGGTCTTCCTCAACGGACAGTCGATTCCGGAGCCGAATCAACGTGGTGAGCGCGTCGAGGACGACTCGTTCCTGTTGTGCTTCAACGCCCACGACGAGCCGCTCGACTTCCACCTGCCCAGCGGCATCTATGGCAACCATTGGGAGGTTGTGCTCGACACGTCGGCACCGACGGGCATTGCGAAAGCAACTGTCGAAGCCGGCAGCGACGTCACAGTCGGGGGCCGTATGCTCCTCGTTCTCAAGCGAATGGACTGACCGATGCACCCGTTGGCGAGCACCTACCGACTTCAGTTGCGACCCGACGCCTTCCGGTTCTCCGCTGCCGAATCGATCATCGATTACCTTGCTGCCCTCGGAATTTCGCACGCCTATCTGTCGCCGCTGCTGACTGCGGTCAAGGGTTCGCTGCACGGCTACGACGTCACCGACCCGACGACCGTCTCCGCCGACCTGGGCGGCGAAGGCGGGTTGCGGTCGCTTGCGCACGCTGCCCACTCTCGACGGATGGGACTGATCGCGGACATCGTTCCGAATCACCTCGGAGTCGGCCATCCCGAGCAGAATGCGTGGTGGTGGGACGTGCTGCTGTACGGCCGCGACTCCGCGCATGCGCACTTCTTCGACATCGACTGGAGCGCGGGTTTGTCCTTGCCGGTTCTCGAATCCCCGGCCGACCTCGATGACCTGGCGATCGACGAATCCGGCGACGAACCGCTGCTCGCGTTGCGTGCCATGCGGTTTCCGATCCGTCCCGGCACGCGGCCCGGGACCCCGCGGGAGGTCCACGATCGTCAGGCCTACCGACTCGTCGAATGGCGCACCGCGCCCAGCACGTATCGCCGGTTCCTCACCGTCAACGAACTCGCCGCCCTCCGCCAGGAGGACCCCGACGTCTTCGATGAAACGCATCGGGTGATCGGGAAGCTCATCAGTGAGGGGGTCATCGACGGGGTGCGCGTCGACCACCCCGATGGCCTCGCCGATCCGGCGCAATACTTCGCGTGGCTGCGTGATCTCGTCGGTTCCGGCTGGATCGTCGCGGAGAAGGTCCTCGGCGAGCACGAACCCCTCGACCGCACGTGGCCGATCGACGGGACGACCGGCTACGAAGCGATGTCGCGGATCTGCGGAGTGTTCGTCGACCCGTCCGGAGAATCTGCACTCACCGCAGCGGCCGCTCCGACCGCGTCGATCGAGAGTCTGAAGCGGGCAATCGTCGCCGAGTCTCTCAGCGGCGAGATCGACCGGCTCGCGCGGTGCATTGCGCCGCAGCCGTCCGCGGAACTTCGGCTGGCGATCATCGAGGCGGCCGTAGCGATGCCCGTCGGCCGGGCGGACACCGCACCCAACGAAGGAATCCTGGCGCGCACTCTCGGGCGTTTCGAAGGACCCGGCGTCGATGCGCTCGTGGAAGGCCTCGCCCGGGGAGGCGAAGTGCTCTCTCGGTTCGGTCAGCTGTGCGTTTCGATCGGCGCCAAGGCCGTCGAGGATCGGCATCTGTACCAGGACACTCGTCTGATCAGCCTCAACGAAGTCGGTTCGGACCCCGCCAAGTTCGGATTCACTCCGGCTGAGTTCCACCTCGCCAACGCCGACCGCTCCAGGTTCCGGCCACGGTCGATGACGACCCTGTCGACTCACGACACCAAGCGCGGAGAAGATGTTCGCGCACGCATCTCGGTGCTGTCGCAGGTGCCGCTGCGGTGGGCGGAAGAGGTTGCCCGCTGGGAGAATTCGACTCCGTCGCCGGACCTCGCGATCGGGCAGTTCCTGTGGCAGACATTGTTCGGAATCTGGCCACTCAGCGGACTCCCCGACGCGGACCGCGTACACAAGTACGCGGAGAAGGCGATCCGCGAGAACGCCACCCGGACGTCATGGAACGCCGTCGATTTCGAGTTCGAGGCACTCGTCCACGAATGGATCGACCGCGTCCTCCTCGGTCCGACAGCGGACTCGATCACCGCGTTCGTCGTCGAGATCGCGCCGCACGCGTGGGCTAACTCCCTCGGCCAAAAGGTGCTCCAACTGTGTGGACCCGGCGTGCCAGATGTCTACCAGGGCACCGAACTGTGGGAGGACTCCCTCGTCGATCCGGACAATCGTCGGCTGGTCAACTACGCGAAGCGCCGCGCGATGCTTGAGGGGCTCGACGGCTTCGACAGCCCGCCACCCGTGGACGGCACCGGAGCGGCCAAGCTCTGGGTGACCTCGCGGTGCCTGCGGCTCCGGCAAGAACGCCCGGAAAGCTTCGTCGATGGCGGTTATTGGCCGGTCTACGCGAGCGGGCCCTCGGCGGCCCATGTCGTCGGGTTCGCGCGCGGCGCAATCGAACCCGATGTCGTGGCACTCGCCACCCGCTTCACGGCGCGCTTCACCGGATGGGAATCGACCCACCTCAACGTGCCCGCCGGCACCTGGACCGATCGCGTCACCGGCACCGAACACACTGGCCCGATCGACGCGGCCGCGGTTCTGTCGCGATACCCGGTGGCGGTTCTCGTCCGCGACTGATCGGACGCCGGTCAACAATCGACCCATCCAGGTTCCGCTCGGCGCCGAATTGATCATGCGGCGAACGATTACGGAGGAATCACATGCGGGCAATGACTGCTGCTACAACGGAACTCGAATGGGTGAACCTGTTCGATGACGTCGCGACGTCCGTCACGCGCCATTCGTGCGCGCGCATCCTTGCGGCATATATGTCCGATTTCCTCACGCGGCCATTGGCCGAACTCGGACGCACCGGCGCAGTCTGTCCCTTCGTACGGACGTCATTGAAGAAGAAGACCGTGTGGGTCACGTTCCTCGACGGCGATGACCGTACCCTCACCGACGAGACGATTCACGCCGCGATCGACGACGCGGCAACACTCTTCACCGAACTCCGACGCCAATCGCCCGACGAAGCCACGCACACCATGATCGTCGCCATGCCCGGTCTCACGGAATTCCAGCGCATCGACGACATCCATTTCCTGCGCAAGTCAGAGTTCGTCGCTCGCGGCCAAATGCTGGGCCAGTTCTACCCCGGGTGTACGCAGGAGGGGCTGTGGAACCGCGAGTTCCGCCCCTTGGACGCCCCCGTTCCGATGCTGATCATTCGCCGGATGATGAGCACCGACTATCCCTTCCTGGCCAGTGATACCAAATGGCTCTACGCGTACTTCTCGAGGTTCGCGCCCGAGCTTCCCGTCCGCTTGCGGTCGTCGCTCGCTGACACGATGGTCGTCACCGGCGAGGTGGCGGGCGCGTTCGCAGCCCTTCGAATGCACAATGAGGACGAACACGCTCGCTGATATCTTCCGAGGGGCCCTCCGCTCTCGTCGCGCACCACTAATAGCGACAATGCGCGACTGTCGCTCGCGGTGCCTGCGGCTTCGGCGCGAAGGTCCGGAGAGCTTCGTCGATGGCGGCTATCGGCCGGTCTACGCGAGCGGCCCACGTCGTCGGGTTCGCCCGCGGCGCAATCGAACCCGATGTCGTCGCACTCGCCACACGGTTCACGGCACGGTTCACCGGATGGGAATCGACCCACCTCAACGTGCCCGCCGGCCCGATCGACGCGGCCGCCGTCCTGTCGCGCTACCCGGTCGCGGTCCTCGGTCGAAACTGAATCCCAAAATGCGTTAGTCGAGACTGTTGCATTATGCGTTAGTGGTAGCTAACGTATTAATCGTGATCGACGCACTCTCCGCAGCCGCCGAGCCCACTCGGCGCCGCATCCTCCAGCTGCTGGCCCAGCATCCTCGGACGGTGACGGACATTGCCGGCGAGTTCGACGTCACCCGATCGGCGATCTCGCAACATCTGCTGCTCCTCGCGGAGGTCGGCCTCGTCGAGGCCGAGAAATCCGGACGGCAGCGGATCTACCGCGTACGCCCCTCTGGACTCCGACAACTCCAGGCCGAAATCGATCGGTTCTGGACCAACGAACTCGATCAGCTCGTCGCTGACGCTCACGCCCTCAACCCGAAGGAAAAATCATGACCTGCATCAAGTCCGTCGACCTGCCCATCGGAGTCGACGACGCCTTCGCCCTGATCACCCAGCCTGAACGTCTGCGCCGCTGGAAGACGGTCACGGCGACCGTCGACCTCCGCGTCGGCGGCAGCTACCGGTTCACGATCGTTCCGGGCAGCATCGCCATGGGCACCTACCGGGAGATCGAGCCGGGTAAGCGCATCGTGTTCGGGTGGGGTTGGGAAGGCGAAGAACTCGCGCCGGACACCTCGACGGTCACCATCACCCTCGACCCGATCGACGGGGGCACGAAGGTCACGTTGATCCACGAGGGGCTCACCGCTGAGCAGGAAGCCAGCCACGCCGAAGGCTGGGAACACTTCATGAACCGCTTGGCCGTCGCCGCCACCGAGGGCGATGCCGGCCCGGATGAATGGGTGGGACTTCCCCGCGAGTTCACCGAGTTGTCGGCCGCAGAGTCAGCGCTGGCGCTCCTGCAGCGAGTGGCGCTCGGGTTGGACGACCCGAACCTGCCGACGCCGTGCAGCGAGTTCAACTGCGGCCAGCTCGTCGATCACGTCGTGATGTCGCTGCAACAGCTGGGTGGGATGGCCGGCGCTTCGATCGACGCAGGCTCGGGTTCGGCCGAGTCTCGAATCGCGACCGCTGGCGAGCAAGCACTCGCGGCATGGCGTGCACGCGGAATCGACGGCGTGGTTCAGGGTCCGTTCGGCGAGATGCCGGCCGCCTTCGCCGCGAGCATCCTTCCGGTCGAGATCCTGCTCCACGCCTGGGATCTCGCCCAGGGCAGCGGACAGACGATCGACGTTCACGACGACCTCGTCGCTTATGTCGGCAAGCTTGCCGAGCAGCTCGTACCGGGTGGACGCGGACGTTCGTTCGCGGACGAAGTGCTCGCCCCCGAGGATGCCTCTGCGATCGACCGCCTCGCGGCCTACGCCGGACGGACCCCCGTCAACGCCTAAGAATGGCCGTGCCCGAACACCGTCTCGGGCTCCGGCACGGCGAGTTGTCCCGCATGTGTCTCTTCGAGCCAGGCGGTCGTGTGCAGTCGAGCACGGTCAATCAGGGAAGCGCCCTGGCTGAAGTCGGTCGGCGGTACTTCGACCGGACACAGCGGCGGGACAACTCGCAAGTCGACGGTGCCGGCATAGCGCTCGATGTCGAGCGCGAGGCGCTGATGGATACTCAGTTCCAAAGCGTGAAGCGCCATCCCGAGCGCAGAGTTCGGCCGCGCGGCGAGAGCGCACGAGTAACCCGTCGTGAGGACCCACACGGTGTCCGCACCATGCGTGATCGCGTGCGAGATGGGCGTGTTGTTGACGACCCCGCCGTCCATCAAGGACCGGCCGTCGATCTCGACCGGTGGAAAGACACCCGGGATCGCCGCACTCGCCAGGACCGCGTCGATCGTCGGCCCCGAACTGAGACAGACGTCCCCACCGGTCAGCACGTCGGTGGCGATGACATGGAACGGAATGCGCGCATCTTCGAGGCGGTCGAACGTCAGGTATTTTTCGAGCAACTGCCGGATTCCGCGATTGCCGACGACGTGGTTGCGGCGGCCGGCGAACCCGAGCAGAGTGCCCACCGCGCTCGTGGGAAACACATCGGCTCGTCGCATCGCGCACCAGAGATCGGACAGCTCATGAAGTGGCCGCCCACCGACCAGCCACGCGCCATTCACGGCACCCACTGACGTACCGACGACGAAGTCCGGCCGAACCCCGAAATCGACGACTGCCTGCATCATCCCGACTTGGACTGACCCGAGGTTTGCGCCTCCGGACAGCACGATCGCGGTGGTCATGCACTATTTCTAGCCCCGCTGAAGGGTGCTGACCAGTGCGTATGCGGTGACTAATCGATGACCTCCGGTGAGTGCACCTTGGTCGCGGCAACCTTCGAGAGCGAACCGCGATAAGGGTGCACTCACGCCTGCGGTCAGTCCGCGACCGCGGCGATGACCTCCGTCAACCGCCGATGAAGTTCCAGGAGTTCGGAGATGTCCACCCCGAGTCGCTCCACGACGGTCGGCGGGATGTTCAGGGCGTCGTCGCGCAATGCGCGCCCCTTCTCGGTCAGTGAAACCGCAAGGGCCCGCTCGTCCTGCGGATCGCGGGATCGGCGCACATATCCGATCGCCTCGAGTCGCTTGAGCAGTGGCGAGAGGGTGCCGGGGTCGAGCTGGAGAAGCTTGCCGAGCTCGTTGACCCGAAGTGGTTCGTGCTCCCACAGCGCCAGCATCGCCAGGTACTGCGGATGTGTCAGTCCCATCGGTTCCAGCAGCGGGCGGTAGATCCCGATCACACTGCGCGCAGCGATCGCCAATGCGAAGCACACCTGCTGTTCCAGAGCCAGTGGATTCTCGACTCCGGGAATCGTCTCGTTCGTCACATTGCTATCGTACCAATAATTGGTGTACAAATTAATTGCACGCAAAGTACCGACTCAGGAGCCCGCAATGCGCAACAACGACGTTCGCAAGCCGACCATCGGCCAGTACCTCGCCTACTGCTTCGGCAAGGTCCTGCCGCCGGAATTGCGCGACTGGGTGCGCGAAGACCTCACCGGCCGCGGCGCCACCGCACGGCTCGTCGTCCGAGTCACCACCCCGGTCGTTCTCCTGGTCGCCCCCGCCTACCTGCTCCCGACCGACATCATCACCAAGATGGTGATCACGCTGCCGTTGGTGATCCCGTTCGTTTACTTCGCCATTTCGTTGAGCCCTGTGTACCGACGGTTCCGCCTGACGCAGCACGGGCTAGACGGCGACCTCGTCGACGCCCGCAAGCACGAACGCGAAGCCGATGACATGGCCGCCTACTACGCCCGCTACCGCGGCGAGGACCCCCTAGCCGCGAAAGAATCGGACTGATCCAAAGTCTGTGCCGACGCACTCGAGACTCCTTGAATTCAGGTACCCACCCGAATCAAGAAGTCTCGATGTCTGTCCTCGCCGAAGTCCTCGCTAGCAATGAGGCCTACGCCGAATCATTCGGCGACAAGCGCGACCTCGCCCTACCGCCCGCACGCGGGTTCGCGATTCTGACCTGCATGGACGCTCGCCTCGACCCGGCGAAGTACGCCGGGCTCGCCGAGGGCGACGCCCACGTCATCCGCAATGCGGGTGGGCGTGCGAGCGACGACGCGATTCGCTCCCTCGTCATCTCCTACAAGCTGCTGGGCACGAAGGAGTGGTTCGTCATCCATCACTCCGACTGCGGCATGGAGTTTTTCACCGACGAGGTCATTCGCGGTCTTCTCGCCAACAGCCTGGAAACCGCCGCACTCGGCGACAGCGGCTTCTACGACGTCGGCACCGGCCCCGGTTCCCGCGAGGCGGACTACGTCGACTGGCTCACGATCCGCGATCAGGTGCAGAGCGTGGTCGAGGACGTTCGCCGGATCCAGTCGCACCCGCTTGTGCCAGCCCGAATCCCGGTCCACGGCTTCATCTATGACGTGAAATCCGGGCGCCTCATCTCGGTCCCGGATGCCCGCTGAGTGATCTGAAACACAGAAGCAACATCGGAAATCCGTAATTAACCGCAGCGACCCACGGGCGTCTCCAACCGGTCAGAAGCTATTACCTGTCAGCCGATAGGTAATCGCTTCACCGTCCCGGAGGTCGTCATGAGCGCCCCAGGTATCACTGAGTCATCCCCCGCCCCCACCCAGGCTGCTCCCCCAGCGGCCACCCATCACTTCGGTTACAAGCAGGAATTGCACCGCGGTGTCGGTACCTTCGCCTCGTTCGCCGCGGGCTTCTCCTTCGTCTCGATCCTCACGACCGTCTTCCAACTCTTCGGCCTGGGCTTCGCGCTCGGTGGCTCGACGTTCTTCTGGGCCTGGCCACTTGTGTTCGCCGGACAGCTTCTCGTCGCGCTGTGTTTCGCCGAACTCGCGGCCCGCTGGCCCGTATCCGGCGTCATCTTCCAGTGGTCGAGCCGACTGGCCAACACCACGACCGGATGGTTCGTCGGCTGGATCATGATCATCGGCCAGATCCTCACGGTCGCCGCGGCCGCCATCGCGGTTCAGGCGGTGCTGCCGAGTATCTGGTCTGGCTTCCAGATCGTCGGCGGCTCGGGCGCCGACCCGTCGCTCGCCTCGGCCACGGGCGCGCAGAACGCTGTGCTGCTCGGCATCATCCTGCTCGTCTTCACAACCGCGGTGAACATCCTCGGCATCCGTCAGATGGCCGTGTCGACGAGCATCGGCGTCACGGTCGAGATCATCGGCGTCATCGTGCTCGTCGCGATCCTGTTCTTCCTGCCGGAGCGCGGACCGAGCGTCATCTTCCACACCGAGGGATGGGCCGGAACCGGGAGCTACTTCTCCGCGTTCCTCGCGTCGTCGCTGATGGCGGCCTACGTCATGGTCGGATTCGATTCGGCCGGCGAACTCGCCGAAGAAACCCACAGCCCGCGCAAGACGACACCCAAGACGATTCTTCGCGCGCTCATCATCTCGGGTATCGGCGGCGCCCTCCTGATTCTCGCGGCGCTCATGGCGGCGCCGAGTCTCACCGACGGCAACCTCGCCACCGGCGGTCTCGCCTGGGTCCTCACCGAGCGTCTCGGCGATGTCCTCGGCCGACTGCTCCTGTGCTGCGTCGCCGTCGCGGTGTTCGTGTGCACCCTCGCGGTCCAGACCTCGGGCGCTCGAATGATGTACTCGATGGCGCGTGAAAAGGCACTGCCGTTCCACAAGCAGCTCGCCAAGGTCTCGCCCCGCACCGGCACGCCGATCATCACGTCGATCGTCGTCGGACTCGGCGCGATGATCGCCCTCGCGGTCAACATCAACCAGTCCGCGATCTTCACCGCGCTCGCCAGCTTGTGCATCGGCATGCTGTACCTCGCGTACCTCGGCGTGACGCTGCCCCTGCTCTTCACCCGGATCAAGCACCTCAAGACCGACCACTTCCCGAGTGGCGTCGACGAAGACGGCGTTCCGCAGTTCTCGCTCGGCAAGTTCGGCATCGCCATCAACGTGGTCGCCGTGCTGTACCAGATCGGCATGATCATCAACCTCATGTGGCCGCGGCCCGAGATCTACGACCTCACCGGCGGCACCTGGTGGCTGCAGTGGAGTGCACTCCTCTTCACCGGAATCTGCCTGCTCGCCGGCGCCGCGTACTTCTTCCTCCGTCGACTGCACCGCACGATCGAGCTCGCACACGTGCCGCACACCCACGTCCCCGCGCCGGTTCCGGCCTGAAGGAATCTGATGACGATCACCACTCGCGACGAACGCCTCACCGACAGCGTTCTCAACGCCCGAGCCGACGCCCGCGCGCAGGGTGGGCAGACCAGCGAATGGATGCCCTACCTGCCTGCATCGTCGAGCCCGTTCTGCCCGGACGGGGTCGACCCGGCGAAGCTGACCTGGTCCGAGACCGTGGCACCCGGTGGATACACCCACAAGGTCCTCGCCCGCGGTAGCCGGCTTCGCCTCGACGACCCGACCGGCGAGGCGTGCGCGCACGTTCTCGTGTTCAACGCGCTAGAACCGGTCGAGCGACTCAATGTCGCGGACACGCAGAAGATCCCGTGGCAGGCCTACCTCGGGCCGAACCACCCGCTGCTGTCCGGGGACGGTCGCGTGCTCGCGACGATCACGGCGGACACGTCGGGCCACCACGACGCCTTCTGCGGCACCACGACGGACGCGTGGAACCTGCACAAATACGGCGACACCCGACCCGAGGGTCCCACGCCGTCCGGTCGCAGCCTGTTCGTCAAAGCCGCATCGAAGCACGGGCTGACACGGCGGGACCTGCCGCCGAGCATCTCGTTCTTCCAGGGCGTACGCGTTGCACCAGATGGGGCTCTGCAATGGCATGGGTCCGCGGGCGCCGGCACGCATGTCGAGCTCGTCGCGGAACTGCCGCTGCTCGTTTTCATCGCCAATGTCGCGCACCCGCTCGACCCGCGCGACGACTACGTCGTCGGGCCGCTGCGCGTGCACGCCTGGCGCGGCGCCCCGACCGGCCCTGCCGACGAGCGATTCAGCGCAACCCCGGAGCTGAATCGCGCCTACCTGAACACCATCGACTACGCGGAGGCCCGAGGATGAGTTCCACTGTTCCCGTCGGTGCGGTGTACGCACCGGATTCTGAACTCGACTGGAGCGAAAGCCTTGTTCCCGGCGACGTCGTCCTCGACGAACGCGTCGACTCGAACGGCCCGTGGTCAGGGCTCGTCCGGCAGGGTGATGTGCTCACGATCGTTGACGTCGGTGGCAACCAGTCAGCGGACTGCATCATGTACAACGCGCACGACACCGACGAGCGCTACAGCGTCCCGGACACCCTCGCGTGGCAGGCGAACGCCTACGTCCGCACCGGAACGGTGCTGCGCAGCAACGAAGGTCGCCCGTTGATGACGGTGGTCGCCAACGAGATCGACCGGCAGGACACGATCGGCGGCGCGTGCTCGAAGGAATCGAACACTCTCCGGTACGGCCACCACGTCATGTACCACCACGGCTGCCGCGAGAACTTCCTGGCCGAAGCGTCGCGGCACGGAATGGGTGCGCGTGACCTGGTGTCGAACCTGAACTGGTTCATGAACGTGCCGGTCGAAGCGGACGGTGCCCTGGGCATCGTCGACGGGATGTCCGCGCCCGGAAAGCGCGTCGCCATCCGCGCTGACATGGACGTGCTCGTCATCGTGTCGAACTGCCCGCAGATGAACAATCCGTGCAACGACTTCAACCCGACGCCGCTCCGCATGATCGTGGTGACGCCGAATGCTTGATTTCAATGTCGTCCTCATCGCCAACCGCGGCGAAATCGCCCGCCGGGTCATTCGCACCGCACACGCAATGAACATGAAGACCGTCGCGGTCTTCTCCGACGCGGACCGCGCTGCCCCGCACGTGCGCGAAGCCGATCACGCCGTCCGACTCGGTCCGGCACCTGCGCGTGAGTCCTACCTCCGCTCGGACGCGATCATCTCCGCCGCCCTCGAGACCGGCGCCGGGATCATTCACCCGGGCTATGGATTCCTCTCGGAGAACATCGAATTCGCTCGCGCGATCGACGCCGCGGGGCTGCGGTTCGCGGGCCCGACCGTCGACCAGATCGTCGCGTTCGGCGAGAAGCACACCGCTCGTGCGCTGGCTAAGTCCGCGGGCGTTCCGCTGCTCGCCGGCACCGAATTGCTCGAGAGTGCCGATGCCGCGGTAGCCGCAGCCGAACTCGTCGGGTTCCCGGTGATGGTCAAAGCCACCGGCGGCGGAGGCGGAATCGGAATGCTGGCGTGTGCCGATGCCGACGAGGTTCGCGCCGCGTTCGACCGGGTCGCTGCACTGGCCGCGGCGAACTTCGGCTCGGCTGGCGTCTTCCTCGAGCGGCTCGTTCGGCCGGCCCGGCACGTCGAGGTCCAGGTGTTCGGTGACGGCCTCGGCCGGATCGCGGTCATCGGCGATCGCGACTGCTCGCTCCAGCGTCGCAACCAGAAGGTCATCGAGGAAGCTCCGGCACCCGCGCTCCCGGATCATGTGCGCGAACTGCTGCACTCGTCCGCACGCGATCTGCTGGCCTCGGTCGACTACCGCAGCGCCGGAACGGTCGAATTCGTCTACGACCCGATTCGGGAGGAAGCGGCGTTCCTGGAGGTCAACACTCGTCTGCAGGTCGAGCACCCGGTCACCGAAGAGGTGTACGGCGTCGACCTCGTGGAACTCATGCTGACCCTCGCCCGCGACGGCGCGGTGGCGGATGACGTGTTCACTCGCGCCTGGCGGCCTGCCGGTTTCGCCGTCGAGGCACGCATCTACGCCGAAGACCCCGCCAAGGAGTCGCTGCCGTCGTCCGGCCTCGTCACGAACGCGCAATTCCCGGCTGAGCGACCAGGCGTCCGCATCGACGGGTACGTCGAGACCGGTCTCGAGGTGTCGCCCTTCTACGACCCGATGCTGGCCAAGGTCATCACTCGCGGTGCCACCCGAGACGACGCACTCGACCTGCTCGGCAGCGCGCTCGATGAGAGTCGTGTCGACGGGATCGTCACGAACCTCGGACTGCTCCGGTCTCTCACCGACCTCGTCGACCTCCGCGCGGCCGTCCATTCGACCTCGACCCTGGCGACGACGTCTGACCCGCAGCCGCGGATCGACGTCATCACCTCCGGTCCGCTCACCACCGTGCAAGATCTGCCAGGACGAATCGGCTACTGGCACATCGGTGTTCCGCCGAGCGGACCGTTCGATCGGGTGTCTTTCTCCGAGGCGAATCTGGCCGTGGGAAACCCAGCGGGAGCACCCGGACTCGAAGTGACCGCGGGAGGCCTGACGCTCCGCTTCTCCGAGCCGACCATCGTCTGTGTCGCGGGCGCTCCGGTGTCGGTCACCGTCGACGGCGAATCTGCAGCACAGTGGGAACCGCTCGAGATCCCCGCCGGTGCGACGCTGTCGATTCCGATGGCTTCTGGACCGGGTCTGCGGCTCTACGTGGCGGTCCGTGGCGGCATCTCCGTGCCGCAGTACCTCGGCAGCGCGTCGACGTTCACGCTCGGCGGCTTCGGCGGCCACGGTGGCCGTGCGTTGCTGGCTGGTGACGTGCTGCGTGTCGGGACGACAGACGCTGCCGCGCCCGCCCCGACACCCGTAAACCGCCGCCCGGCGATCGTCAGCGAGTGGCACATCGGCGTGCTCGAAGGTCCGCACGCCGCTCCGGACTTCTTCACCCGCAACGACATCGAGACGCTCTACGCGACGGCGTACGAGGTGCACCACAATTCGGCGCGCACCGGCATCCGGCTCATCGGGCCCAAGCCCGAGTGGGCGCGGCGCGACGGTGGCGACGCGGGACTGCACCCGTCGAACATCCACGACAACGCGTACGCGATCGGCGCCTTGGACTTCACCGGCGACACCCCGATCATCCTCGGCCCCGACGGCCCGTCGCTCGGCGGATTCGTCTGCCCGGCGGTCGT
>JAJFUQ010000216.1 GCA_021372355.1 Nocardiaceae bacterium
AAAGTGGTCGATGGCCGCGAAGTCTCTTCGTCCTTTGCCGGTCGCACACAAAGAGATGAGCGAGGAATCGCGCGTTCGCCAGCGTTATATCGATCTCATCGTCCGTCCGGAAGCCCGGGAAATGGCACGTAAGCGCGTGGCGGTGGTCCGTGCTCTTCGAAATGCACTCGAGCGTCGTGGTTTCCTCGAGGTCGAAACCCCGATGCTGCAGACTCTGCACGGCGGTGCCGCCGCGCGTCCCTTCGTGACGCACTCGAACGCACTCGATATGGACCTGTACCTTCGCATTGCGCCGGAACTGTTCCTCAAGCGCTGTGTGGTCGGTGGCATCGAGCGGGTATTCGAGATCAACCGGAACTTCCGGAACGAGGGCGCGGACGCTACGCACTCACCGGAATTCGCCATGCTCGAGACGTATGCGGCATATGGCACCTACGACGATTCCGCGGTGATGACGCGCGAATTGATCCAGGAAGTGGCGCAGGAAGCGCTGGGCACGCAGGTCGTGACCTTGGCGGATGGCACAGAATACGACCTCAGCGGTGAATGGGCCACCGTCGAGATGTATCCGTCACTTTCGGAGAGTATTGGGGTCGAGGTCACACCGGAGACGACCGTCGAGGAGCTGAAGGCTCTGGCGGACAAGGTCGGCCTCGAGATTCCCGAGAACAAGGGCTACGGCCACGGCAAGCTCGTTGAAGAGCTGTGGGAGCACGTCTACGGGGACAAGCTCTATGCGCCCACGTTCATTCGGGACTTCCCGGTGGAGACGTCGCCGCTTACGCGTCAGCACCGCAGCAAGGCCGGCGTCGCGGAAAAATGGGATTTGTACGTGCGCGGATTCGAGCTGGCCACGGGATATTCCGAGCTCGTCGACCCGGTTATCCAACGCGAACGGTTTGTCGATCAGGCACGTTTGGCGCGAGCCGGAGACGATGAGGCCATGGTTCTCGACGAGGAATTCCTCATGGCGATGGAACATGCAATGCCGCCCACTACTGGAACCGGTATGGGAATCGACCGACTTCTAATGGCGCTCACAGGTTTGGGCATTCGAGAAACCATCCTGTTCCCAATTGTCAAGCCGATGGTGCGCTGAGTCTCAACCGTTGATTGAAAAAATAAAACTTGACTTCTTATTATTTGGAAATGCAGGGTACTCTCTGTGGCAGTAACACGGCGCCGCAAGATGACGCCGAACGGAATAGTCCAAATGACACAGAAGGCAGCCAATGGCAAAGAAGGTGACCGTCACCCTCGTTGACGATGTCGACGGTGAATCGACGGCCGATACGACCGTCGAGTTCGGCTTGGATGGTGTCTCCTACGAGATCGATCTCTCGTCGCTCAACGCCGCCAAGCTTCGCGAGCAGCTCGAGGTGTGGATCGCACACGCTCGACGCACGGGTGGCCGCCGGGTCGCTAGCAAGACCCCTGGCCAGCCGGTCTCCAAGAACCGCGTTGCGGTTGATCGTGAGCAGAGTGCCGCCATTCGCGAGTGGGCCCGCCGCAACGGGCACAAGGTTTCCGCGCGTGGACGCATTTCGGCCGAGATCACCGAGGCGTACAACAAGGCGACCAAGTAAGCAGGTTGTTGAAAGTAGAACGCCGGGGCAACTGCCCCGGCGTTCTTCTGTGCGATATCCACCGCAGGGCTCGAACTGAAGGAATCACCCAGGTCGAGCGCCCGCGTACAGTGAAGCCGATAGCTGCATTTCTGCCATAAGCGGCAATGCGTACCTTGCCCACGATGCCAAGGGGTCGATCTCAATGACGACATCTGACTCGATGCATTCCCACCGGACCGCCTGATGGCAGACGAAAAGCGGATGCCGACCTCGCGGGCTGGTCGTGCCGCGATGCTGGGCCGGGTCGTCGCGGGTCAGGCTGCTCGACAGGTTGGCACCAGAGTCGCGGTTGCCGGACGGGGCGAGGAACGCAAAACCGCAGCCCTCGAACGGCGGCATATCGAGGCGGCACGCGCCCTCGTCGCAGCCTTGGGCACGATGCGCGGCGCCGCGATGAAGATCGGTCAGGTGCTGTCGATCATGGACGCGGGATTGTTCCCGGAAGAGGTCCGTGACGAGATCCAGAAGATGATGGCGCAGCTGCGCGATTCCGCGCCGAACGCATCGTTCGACAAGATGCGGAAGGTCATCGAACTGGACCTCGGAGAGCGGATCGGCAACGTGTTCGCCGAGTTCGACGAGACGCCGCTCGCTGCCGCGTCGATCGGACAGGTCTACCGGGCACGACTGCGGGATGGCCGAGAAGTCGCGGTCAAGGTGCAGTATCCCGGCGTAGACAAGGCGATTCGTGCCGATCTCGGCAATATGGCGCTCATCATGCGCGCGATGAAGCTCCTCACCCCCAACGTCGACGTGGCGGCTCTGACGCGTGAAATCCGCGATCGGATCGAGGAGGAGCTCGACTACGAACTCGAGGCGCAGAATCAGCGCCGGGTTGCCCGGCTCTACCGCGGTCACCCGTTCGTCGTCATCCCCGACGTCGTCACGGACCTGTGCGGGCCGCATGTGCTGGTCACCGAGTATTTCGAAGGGATGCGGTTCGAGGAGCTGAAAGAAGCGGACGAGGCGACGCGGAATCGAGTGGGCGAGATCGTATTCCGCTTCTATGTGGGCGGCGTTTACCGGCACCGGCAGTTTTCGCCCGACCCGCACCCCGGCAACTTTCTGGTCGGCGACGACGGCCGCGTCGCGTTCCTGGACTTCGGGCTGTACAAGCACCTCGACCAGGCGTCGGTGGAGACTCAACGCGCCGTACTGCGGGGTGTGATCGAGGGCGATCCGGGTCGCATGCGCGAGACGTTGATCAGAGAAGGGTTCATGGCCGACCCGAAAGCGATGTCGGCGGAAGACGCCCTCGAGTTCTTTCAGCTTCTGTTCTGGTGGGCCGCCGAGGACGACCTGGTAGCACTGGACCCCGACACGGCCAATGATGCGTTGGCCGCCACGATCCACCCCTCCTCCGGATTCTTCGATGCGGCCCGGAAGCAATCGGTACCCACGGAGCAGGTGCTCATACTTCGAATGTTGGCAATGGTGCTTGCCGCTCTTGGACACATGCGGGCGACCGGTAACTGGCATCGCATCGTCCGCGAGTGGTTGTACGGTGACGAGCCGATGACCGAACTCGGCGTGGTCGAGGCGGGGTTCTTCAGCGGAGCCCGACCCGGAAAGGCGGCGATGTGATGGACCGCAAAGCGATCGCGGACGCTGCACTGCGAGTCATCAACGTCGGTTTGGACACCCCGGTTGGCAAGGCCGCGATTCGCAGCATCGCGGACGCACGCGAAATGGCGCAGGAGACCCAGACCGCGGCCATGTCGGCATTGAATCTGCCGACCGCCGACGAGGTGAACCGGCTGTTCGGCCGGCTGCGGCAGATGTCTCAGCGACTTGAAGACGTCGAGGACACCCTTGAGCGAATCGAGAAGAAGCTCGATGACCTCGCTCGGTCGGACCGGGACAACTGAACGCCTGATCAGCGCGTTGTCGCTTATGCGGCGATCCGCAGAGTGCCTTTCGCCGCGACGGCCTCGACGAGGTCGATGATCGCGCTAGCGACCGGAACCGGACGCTCGACGATGATTCCGTGGCCGCCGCCTTCGACGATGGAAGTCTGCGCGCCGGGAATCCGAGCGGCCATCGACAATGACAGTTCGATCGGGGTCACGGTGTCTTCGTCGCCGCAGATGACGGTGGTCGGCACGGCACCCAGGATTTCAAGTGCGTCGGTCGCGTCGAACTTCGCGAAGTCGCCGAGGAATCCGGCCAGGGTCCGGATTGGGGTTTTGTTCTGCAGCGCGGAGGTCAGCGACTGCAGTTGCGGGCGGGCCGCCTGGTGGCTGTACTTCTTGGCTGCCCGTGCGGCGAGCGTCTTGACGCGGGTCATGAACTCGGGGGCGCGCAGAGCCGCGTGACGCAGGGTCTGGAAGACCGGGCTGTTCAGCTTTCGGCCGAGCGGAGTCGCAGTCAGGCCGCCGGCGGCACCGGAGATGAGCGCCACGGCGCTGATGCGCGAGCCGATTTCGAGCGGGAACTGAGCTGCGAAGCTGAGGATGGCCATCGCACCCATCGAGTGACCGACGACAACGACCGGTCCGGCTGGTACGGCGGTCTCCAGCACCGTACGAAGGTCATGAGCGAGCTGCTCGACGGTGTAGGTGGAGGATTCGCCTTCGCCGGACTTGCCGTGGCCGCGGTGGTCGTAGGCGACGATGCGCACGTCGGCGCCGGAGCCGATGAGCTCGCGCCGGACGAATCCCCAGCATTCGGTGCGGAGGGTGTGTCCGTGCAGGAGAACGACGGTCGTGCCGGCGGAGCGGCGTCCCCACTCGCGGACCGAGAGCTCGACACCGTCAGCCGTGGTCACCGAGTAGCGGCGGGCGCTCAGTTCGATGGTGGTGGCGGACATCTCGTTCTCCTGCGTCGTTGGGGTGATGTCCTAAATCTGCCGGTAAGCGGCGGGATTTCTTAGACACCCTGAGGGTGGGTGAAAGGTCCCGAGGTGTTGTGTTTCCCCACCTTGGTGGGCCGTTCGCTCAGGGCTTAGGGCTTCTTGGGATCGATCACGGGCCAACCGCCGTTGAGTCTTTTAGGCTGACTGTGCTGTGCACTCCGTGCATGGCGACCCTCCACCCTCATCTAAAGGCGGCCGGAACACCCGGCCACTAGAGTGGTGTTGGGAGCGAGAGGTAGGGGAGAGCGATGTTCGAGAGGTTTACCGACCGCGCACGGCGCGTCGTCGTCCTGGCGCAAGAAGAAGCCCGGATGCTCAACCACAACTACATCGGTACCGAGCACATCCTGCTGGGACTGATCCACGAGGGCGAAGGCGTCGCCGCCAAGTCGCTGGAGTCGTTGGGTATCTCGCTCGAGGGTGTCCGCACGCAGGTGGAGGAGATCATCGGGCAGGGCCAGCAGGCCCCGTCTGGGCACATTCCGTTCACGCCGCGCGCCAAGAAGGTCTTGGAGCTGAGCCTGCGCGAAGCGCTGCAGCTCGGCCACAACTACATCGGCACCGAGCACATCCTGCTCGGCCTCATCCGCGAGGGTGAGGGAGTTGCCGCGCAGGTTCTGCAGAAGCTCGGCGCGGACCTCAACCGGGTTCGCCAGCAGGTCATCCAGCTGCTGTCGGGTTACCAGGGCAAGGAGCCGGCGTCGGAGTCTGGCGGCGCGAGCCGTGGCGAGGCGGGCACTCCGTCGACGTCGCTCGTGCTCGACCAGTTCGGCCGCAACCTGACGCAGGCCGCCATGGAGGGCAAGCTCGACCCGGTCATCGGCCGCTCGAAGGAAATCGAGCGCGTCATGCAGGTTCTGAGCCGCCGTACCAAGAACAACCCCGTTCTGATCGGTGAGCCCGGTGTCGGTAAGACGGCCGTCGTCGAGGGCCTGGCCCAGGCGATCGTCAACGGCGAGGTGCCGGAGACCCTGAAGGACAAGCAGCTCTACACGCTTGACCTCGGCTCGCTGGTTGCGGGTAGCCGCTACCGCGGTGACTTCGAAGAGCGCCTGAAGAAGGTCCTCAAGGAGATCAACACCCGCGGCGACATCATTCTGTTCATCGACGAGATGCACACGCTCGTCGGTGCCGGTGCCGCTGAGGGCGCGATTGACGCCGCCAGCATCCTCAAGCCGAAGCTCGCTCGTGGTGAGCTGCAGACCATCGGTGCGACGACCCTCGACGAGTACCGCAAGTACATCGAGAAGGACGCCGCTCTCGAGCGCCGGTTCCAGCCGGTGCAGGTCGGCGAGCCGACGGTCGAGCACACGATCCAGATCCTGCGTGGTCTGCGTGACCGCTACGAGGCACACCACCGCGTTTCGATCACCGACCAGGCGCTGGTCGCGGCCGCAACTCTGGCAGACCGATACATCAACGACCGCTTCTTGCCGGACAAGGCGATCGACCTGATCGACGAGGCGGGTGCGCGTATGCGCATCAAGCGCATGACGGCTCCGCCGGACCTGCGTGACTTCGACGAGCAGATCGCCGAGGCTCGCCGCGAGAAGGAGTCCGCGATCGACGCGCAGGACTTCGAGAAGGCAGCTTCGCTGCGCGACAAGGAGAAGCAGCTCGTCGCCAAGCGGGCCGAGCGCGAGAAGCAGTGGCGTTCGGGCGACCTCGACGTTATCGCCGAGGTCGACGAGGAGCAGATCGCCGAGGTCTTGGCGAACTGGACCGGTATCCCGGTGTTCAAGCTCACCGAGGAGGAGACCACGCGTCTGCTCCGCATGGAGGACGAGCTGCACAAGCGGATCATCGGCCAGGAGGACGCGGTTCGCGCGGTTGCGAAGGCGATCCGTCGTACGCGCGCTGGCCTGAAGGACCCGCGCCGTCCGTCCGGTTCGTTCATCTTCGCCGGCCCGTCGGGTGTCGGTAAGACCGAGCTGTCGAAGGCGCTCGCGAACTTCCTGTTCGGCGACGACGATGCACTGATCCAGATCGACATGGGCGAGTTCCACGACCGGTTCACCGCCTCGCGGCTGTTCGGCGCCCCGCCCGGGTACGTCGGCTACGAGGAGGGCGGACAGCTCACCGAGAAGGTGCGGCGCAAGCCGTTCACGGTGGTGCTGTTCGACGAGATCGAGAAGGCGCACCAGGAGATCTACAACACCCTGTTGCAGGTGCTCGAGGACGGCCGCCTCACCGACGGCCAGGGCCGCACGGTCGACTTCAAGAACACCGTGCTGATCTTCACCTCGAACCTGGGCACCTCCGACATCTCCAAGGCGGTCGGCCTGGGCTTCACCCAGGGTGGCGGTGACAACAACTACGAGCGGATGAAGCAGAAGGTCAACGACGAGCTCAAGAAGCACTTCCGGCCGGAGTTCCTCAACCGCATCGACGACATCATCGTGTTCCACCAGCTGACGCGCGACGAGATCATCGAGATGGTCGACCTCATGGTCAACCGGGTGTCCAAGCAGCTCAAGACCAAGGACATGACCATGGAGCTGACCGACAAGGCCAAGGCTTTGTTGGCCAAGCGCGGGTTCGACCCGGTCCTGGGTGCCCGGCCGCTGCGTCGGACCATCCAGCGCGAGATCGAGGACGCCCTCTCGGAGAAGATCCTCTTCGAGGAGGTTGGCCCCGGCCAGCTGGTCACCGTCGACGTGGAGAACTGGGACGGCGAGGGTGCCGGCGAGGACGCGGTGTTCACCTTCACCGGTGGGCCCAAGCGGCCAGAGTCGGCTGAGCCCGACCTGGCCAGCGCAGGCACGGCCAGCGAGTAGCAGGTTCACAGCGAAGGCCCCCCGCAACGCGGGGGGCCTTTCGCATGTCCG
>JAJFUQ010000140.1 GCA_021372355.1 Nocardiaceae bacterium
CGGCGCCGATGCCGCAGCCGGTCAACCCGGTCATTGACCCGGTCACCCCGGACGACCAGCCGGTCACGCCGGTCATCTCGCCCGTGACCCCGGACGACCAGCCCGTCACCCCGGTCGTCCAGCCGGACACGTCGAGCGACACCGTGGCGATCTCGCACAGCACACCAGCGGGTGACCTGGGCTAGCGATTCGGGTCCTCGGATGGGGCACTGCCAAACGGCGGTGCCCCATTGTCGCGTTGAGTACCCAACGCAATCGTCAGCGCCAAAATCGTCTGCGGATCATCGAACCGCTCCCCGAACAGCTCGCGCAGCTGGTTCAGGCGATACCGCACGGTCTGCGGATGCACGAACAGTTCGGCCGCGACCCGCTCGCGCTGGCCGTGGTTGAGCAGCCACGATCTCAGCGTTTCCAGAAGGCGATCCGCCGAGGCCTCGCGCGCCCCGGCCAAGGGCTCCAGCGCGACCCGGCGCAGATCCGCGAGCGCCTCCTCATCGGCCGTGAGAACCAGCTCCACCAGATGCTTATCCGTGTCGATCGTTTGCTGCGGTTCAGCTCGGGCGAGCGCAAGGCCGCGGATTGCACGCAGATACGAGGTCCGGGATTCAGACCACGGCCGGACGGGGCCAACGACGGCGCCTCTCCCCTGCAGCGTCCTGATGAGCCACGCGCGGTCATGCGCGTCCGGCACGAGGAGCGCGGCCACGTTCTGATCCGGTAACCCCGGCAGGTCCTCGACCACCTGCAACGTCGAAGGATGCAGCTGCGAAACAACCTGCCGCGCTTGCGCAACGGGGATGAGCACGACGGTGAGTGTTTCCGGCGGGGTCCACGCCGCATGCTCGGCGGCAGCCGCGACGACCTCGGGAGAATCGCCCACGAGCAAGTGTCGTGCCAGCCGTTCGAGATACCGCTCGCGCACCATGCCCGTCTTCGCGAGCTCGTCCGTGTGCCCGCTCAGGCTCGCCGCCGACAACTTGTCGATGTAGGCGAAGACCAGATCCGCGAAGCGGGCCATCTTGTCCGCGGGCAGTCCGTGCTCGAAGGCGATTGCGGACATTTCCCGCCAGGACGCGCGCGAACCGACGCGGAACGCCGCCAGCAACGCATCCATCGAGCGTCCTGCTCGGGCCTCACCGCGTCCGAGTTCATAGGCTCCAGCGACCGCGATCGATACCGGCTCGCTCGGATCGGTCTGGTCGCGGAGGGCGGCCAAGCGGAGAAAGCCGCCGAGCGAGAACTCAACCGCTCGTTCGATCGTCTTGCCCATGGGGCCGGCGAACGCATCCGTATATGACGGCACGTCGGCGGTCACCGCGGCCACACAGTGCTCAGCGACGGCGGGGAGTTTCTCCCGAAGCGCAGCGATGACGCCAGCATCCAAGTCGAGCGCGCGAAAGTCGGGATCAGTCATCCTTTATCCAAATCTGATAAATGTGACCTAGTCGTTCACTCCAATTCGACAAGACTTTGTCTCATTGCGCAAGCCATGGTTGATACATGACCACAACGCTTGGACCGCTGCCGACAGATCGGCTCCGCCGGTGGGCGGCGCGAATCGGTGAATCGATCGCCACGCCCCTGGTCCCCTCCGACTACCTTGACCTGATCGATCCCCTGCGGACGTCCGCGAAGCTGCGCGGCCGGATCGTCGAAATCCGACCCGAAACCCGGGACGCGGTGACCGTCGTGATCACACCGGGACGCACCTGGAAGGGGCACATCCCGGGCCAGTACGTCCGCATCGGCGTCGACGTCGACGGTGTGCGCCTGTGGCGGACCTACAGCCTCACCAGCGAAACCACGACGCGAGACATCTCCATCACGGTGAAGGCGATCGACGGCGGCAAGGTCAGCAACTACCTCGTTCGGCGTGCGACGGCGGGAACCGTCGTCCAGCTCGAGCAGGCGGCCGGTGACTTCACCGTCAACGAACGACCAGACAAGGCACTCTTCGTCACCGCCGGAAGCGGCATCACCCCAGTGATGGGAATGCTCCGGAACCACCAACTGGACGACGTCGTCGTCATCCACAGCTCCCCGACCAAGTCCGACGCCATCTTCGGCGGCGAACTCCGGATGCTCGCCCGCCACGGCAAGATCCGGCTGATCGAGCGGCACACCAGTACCGACGGGCGGCTGACGCCCGACGCACTCGCGGACCTGGTTCCCGATTACACCGACCGCGAGACCTGGGCCTGCGGACCCGGCGAGTTTCTCGACGCGCTTGGAAGAGCACTGGCACGACGCCAGCCGTCTGCACACCGAGCGATTCCGCACGAGCATCGCCGTCACCGGCGACGGTGGCGCGGTCACCTTCGCAAGATCCGGCAAGACCGTCGAGGCCGAGGGCAGCCAATCGCTGCTCGACGCCGGCGAAGACGCGGGAGTCATCATGCCGTCCGGCTGCCGGATCGGTATCTGCCACGGATGCGTGGTGCCGCTTCGTGAAGGAACCGTTCGCGACCTGCGCGATGGCCAGATGACCACGGCCGCACCCGGCGACGGAATCCTCATCCAAACCTGTATCAGCGCCGCCTCCGGGCCGTGCGACATCGAACTCTAGGAGTACGAATGACTACCACCCTTGACCACCCGGCCGCCCACCTCACCCCCGAGGACATCGAGAACCTCGGTCGTGAACTCGACGCCATCCGCGAGCAAGTGATCGCCAGTCGCGGCGATCGCGATGCCGCCTACATCCGCAACCTCATCGACGCGCAGCGCAAGCTCGAATTCGTCAGCCGGGCAGTACTTCTCGTTTCCCTTTTCCCGCCGGCATTCGTCGTCGGAACGGCTGGCCTGACGATCTCCAAGATCCTCGAGAACATGGAAATCGGCCACAACGTGATGCACGGCCAGTGGGACTGGATGCGCGACCCGGACATCCACTCCACGACCTACGAGTGGGACAGTGCTTCGCCGGCGTCGATGTGGAAGCACTCGCACAACGAGCTGCACCACACCTACACCAACGTGCTCGGCAAGGACCACGACCTCGGCTACGGCATCATGCGCGTCGACGAGGACCAGCGGTGGAGGCCGATGTACCTGGCTCAGCCGCTATGGAACTTCCTCAATGCGTGCGTCTTCCAGTACGGCATCGCGGCCTATGACCTCGAGATCGGCAAGTACGTTGCCGGCCGAAAGGACAAGGAAGTCTTCCAGGAGCAGGCTCGCGGAGTTCTCGCGAAGATCCGCAAGCAGGTGACGAAGGACTATGTCGTGCACCCGCTCCTGTCCGGCCCGTCCGCCCCGACAACGCTGCTCGCCAACGTCATCGCGAACTTCGCACGGAACTGGTGGACCCACTCGGTCATCATGTGCGGGCACTTCCCCGAGGGCGTCGAGACCTTCGAGAAGACATCGATCGACGGTGAAACCCGTGGCGACTGGTACCTCCGGCAGATGCTGGGGTCGGCCAACATCAGTGGAAGCCCATTCCTGCACCTGATGACGGGCAACCTGTCGTTCCAGATCGAGCACCACGTCTTCCCGGACCTGCCGAGCAACCGCTACCAGGAGATCGCACCGAAGGTCCAAGAGCTCTTCGAGCGCTACGGCCTGACCTACACCACCGGCCCGATGATCAAGCAGGTTGCGTCCGCCTGGAAGAAGATCTTCAAGCTGTCGCTGCCAAACAACCTGGTCAGCCGGTCGGGGAGCTAATCCAGCGAAGCCCCCGGTGTGCAGGGACGACTCGACGTGCCAAGCTGCGAAGTATGACATCCCACATCGAGCCGGTGCTAGAGACGTTTCGCGGCCATGACGGTCTTCGGATCGCCGCCGACCGCTGGACATCGACAACCGCGCCGAAACTCGGCTCCGTGCTATTCCTGCACGGCGGCGGGCAGACGCGGCATTCGTGGGGGCGGACCGCGCAGCGGATGGCGGAAAGCGGGTGGGAAGCAATCACCCTCGATGCCCGCGGCCATGGCGACAGCGAATGGTCGCCGAGCGGCCAGTATGCCCTCGACGACTTCGCCGCCGACCTCAATGCCGTCGTCGCGGCGATCGGTGAGGCGCCGGTACTGATCGGTGCATCTCTTGGTGGAATCACCGCACTGGTCGTCGAGGGTGAGCATCCCGGCACAAGTACGGGTCTGGTGCTCGTCGACATCGCACCGCGGATCGAAGTCGAAGGTCGCGACAAGATCATCGCGTTCATGGCGAGCGCCCCGAACGGATTCGCATCTCTCGAAGAGGTCGCCGACGCGGTCCAGGCCTACAACCCCCACCGGCCGCGGCCACGGAACCTCGACGGGCTGAAGAAGAACGTCCGGCAACGCCCGGACGGACGCTGGTACTGGCACTGGGATCCGCGATTCCTCGATAAGGGTGACGAGCCGAAGCGCAACGAAGACGAGGAACGGCTCTACGACGCCGCTCGACGCATCCAGGTTCCGACCCTGCTCGTGCGCGGCAAGGATTCTGACGTCATCACGCCGGAAGGCGCCGCCGAGCTCTTGGATCTGATCCCGACCGCCAGCGCCGTCGAGGTGGCTGCCGGGCACATGGTCGCGGGCGACGACAACGACGTGTTCACGACGCACCTCGCGGAGTTCCTGTCCGAACGAGTGCGTGGCTAGTTTCCCCTTCGAAGCGCCTCAGACATCGGTAGGTTCGCACTGCGGCAGAACACGAGGTAGGAGTCGACGGTGGAGGACGCAACCCAGCACGACGTCGCCCTCGGCGTGGGCGCTGAGCTCGAGGCGGCGGGTTTCCGGGATGCCGAGGTCATCGGTCACGGCGGTTTCGGCGTCGTCTACCGCTGCGTCGAGTCTGATCTCGGCCGCACGGTCGCGGTGAAGCTGCTGCTCGAAGACCTTGCCGCGGACGAAGATCGCGAGCGGTTCGTGCGCGAGCAGCAGGCGATGGCCCGACTCTCGGGTCATCCGAACATCCTGGACGTGCATCAAGCGGGCGTCATCGCGTCCGGCCAGCCGTTCATCGTCATGCCGTACTGCGCGAACGGGGCACTCGACGGACGATTGCGGCAGCAGGGCACGCTGCCGGACCGCGATGTGCTCGCGATCGGTGTGAAGCTTGCCGGCGCTCTCGAAACGGCTCATCAGGCCGGAATTCTGCATCGCGATGTCAAGCCCGCGAACATCCTCATCAACGACTTCGGCGAGCCGCAGCTGACCGACTTCGGCATCGCGCACATCAAGGGCGGCTTCGAGACGGCGACCGGAGTCATCACCGGATCGCCCGCGTTCACCGCGCCGGAGGTGCTCAGCGGGCGAACCCCGACCGCACAGTCCGACCTCTACAGTCTCGGCGCGGTCTTGTTCTGTCTGGCGACGGGGCACGCGGTTTTCGAACGCCGAGAGGGCGAGAAGGTCATCGCCCAGTTCGTCCGCATCGTCAACGAACCCATTCCGAATCCGCGCGACCGGGGCGTTTCCGACGAGCTGTCGTCGGCGATCGAAAGTGTGATGAACCCCGACCCGGCGGCGCGGCCGGCCTCGGCCGCCGAATTCGGAGAACAATTGCGAGCGGCCGAAGCCGCGCTCGGATTCGCACCGACCGACATGGCGATACCGGCGGGAACCCGAGTGTCCACGCCGGACAGCTCGACGACCCGCCGCAGTTCGTTGACGCCTCCCGTCGCGGGGTCGAAATACCGGCCGCCGGCAGCCACGAGCACCCTCGTCGACCGCGGGCGTTTGATCCAGATGCTGCGTGCCGGAGGCCGTCGTCGCCTCGCTCTCATCCACGCGCCCGCCGGCTTCGGAAAGAGCACACTCGCCGCGCAGTGGCGCACCGAACTCGTTCAGGACGACGTCGCGGTCGCCTGGCTGAGCGTCGACACCGATGACAACAACGTGGTCTGGTTCGTGTCGCATGTCCTCGACGCGATCCGAAAGGTCCGCCCCGGGGTCGGCTACGGGCTCGTCGAACTGCTGGAATCCGGCGCTGCCCGGGCGGTGCGCAGCGTCCTGAACGTGCTCTTGAACGAGATTCACGAAACGGGAGCGGATCTCATCCTCGTCGTCGACGACTGGCATCGCATCCAGGATCCGCAGACGATCGCCGCAATGGCCATGATCCTCGATGACGGTTGTCATCACCTGCGCCTCGTGGTGTCCAGCAGATCCCGCGGTGGATTGCCGCTGGGGCGCCTGCGAGTGCGCGACGAGTTGGTCGAGATCGATTCGGAGGCATTGCGATTCGACGAAGCGGAAGCTCGCTCGTTCCTGGCCGAACGCAGAGTCGACGAGAGCGCCGTCGCCGACCTTCTGCAGTCGACCGAGGGCTGGATCGCCGCGCTGCAATTGGCGTCGTTGCCTCACCGCGTTCCCGCGAAGATGCGGCGTCTCGCGGAGGACCATCACGCGCTCGAGCAGTACCTCGTCGAGAACGTCCTCGAGTCGCTCGATCCCGATCTGCTCGATCGCATGCTGGCGATCGCGGTCACCGAACGCACGTGCGGTGACCTCGCCGCCCGGTTGACCGGCGCGGACAACGGTCAGGCTGTGCTCGACGAAATCGAGCAGCGCGAACTGTTCCTTCGTCGGACCGACGACGACTGGGACTGGATGCAATTCCAGAACATGTTCCGCGAGTACCTCGTGCGGCGCCTGCACACCCGGGATCCGCAGCGAGAGATCCAACTCCACAAGCTGGCATCGCTGTGGTTCGCCGATCACGGAATGCTCAAAGAAGCCGTCGATCATGCACTGGCCGCGGGTGATACGGACCGGGCCGCCGACCTGGTCGAAGAACACCGAGAAGGATTCCTCGAACGCGCGGCGACCGCGAGCCTGGCCGGTCTGGTCGCGAAACTTCCGGTCAACGTGGTCGAGCAGCGCCCCTCGCTACAGACGGTGAACGCGCTCCTCGAAGACTCTCAACGCACGTTGAACCGGGTCCTGCACGAGGTTGGTGCGACGGTAGGCCTCGGCGACCTGATTCCGGAAGTCGACGTCGTGCACACGGCATCCAAGGGCTTCGCGAAGGGAGTCGGTGGGCTTCGGGGCTTGATGCATGGGTTAGCCAGATCGAAAGACCCCGATTCGGACTAGCGGGTAGCGTCCGACCGGTGAGCGAACGTCGGGTCTACGTCGACAAGCAACTGCCGTCCATCTACAAGGCGCTGAGTGCTGCAGCCATCGAATGCCGGGTCCAGGCCGTCGAGGCCGGGCTGACCCGCGCGACGTTGGAACTGATCAATGTGCGCGCATCGCAGATCAACGGTTGTGCGTTCTGCCTCGACCTGCACACCCGGTTGGCGGTGAAGGAGGGTGTGACGGCTCAGCAACTGGGCGTCCTACCTGCGTGGCGTGAGACCGAGGTGTTCTCGTCAACTGACCGGGCCGCGCTCGAGATCGCCGAAGCGGTGACTGAGGTCGCGACCTCGCGTTTCGAGGACGCGGACTACGACCGGATCCGCGGTGAGCTCACCGACGACCAGTTGGCCGTGCTCATCTATGCCGCATCGATCATCAACTCGTTCAATCGACTTTCGATCCTGAGTCAGCACCCGGTGACGCATCGGGAGGCGCGGGAGTAGGGCGGCTACACCCTCTCCCACCAGGCCCGATAGGTCTGCGCTAGCCACGCGTTGACCACCCGATCGTCGGCCGCTTCCGGAAGCTCCGACCGTGACGTCGCCGCCGTGAGCCGTGCCGATAGATCCGCAATCTCGTCCAGACATTCGGCGAGCGTGAACTTGCCGCGACGAACGTCGCGCAGGTGCTCTCGAATGTTCGGCCGCATCGGCAGCTCGATCGTCGCCGATTCCATCAGCTCGATGCCTTAAATGGCGATCCGCATGGAGTGGTAGGCGTACTTCGTGTCGTACCCGTACTGCTCGATCAACTCCGGGCGGTTCAGTCTGGGCGCGGACTCCCCCGCAAGATGCCGGCGCTGCGAGTTCATGTAGCCAAGGAACCGCAGTCCTGCCTTCTTGGACAACAGCATCAACGCATTCGCTCGAAGATCGAGACCCGGTTCAGCAATCCGGACGATTTCCGCATCGGGCGCGAACAGCGGCATGAGAACCGTCGGATTGCCCGCGGAGGCGAGTCGCACGTACTTGCGGAGCGAGTAGACCACCAGGTCGAGATCGCCGGGTCCGCTGCGGACTCCGACCGGCTGTGATCGGTATTCGTACTGCTCGAATGCTTTTGGGTTGCGGCCCAGTGCCACCTCGGGCGGCTCGATGGCGATGCCCATCTCATCGCGATCATCGGCTTCCTTCACGGTGACGCCATGCAATCCCGACCCAACCTGGGTTCGCAATACCGTGTTGTCGTCGGCGATCTCTCGATGCCAATCGGTCGAATGCTTGGTGATGAACACCCTGACGTCACTCACTTGCTTTGCCCCTCCGGCGCCGAATTCTCTCGGCGGATTGGACGCGCGCGCAAGCGAAAAAGTTCCCTCATGGCGAAGATCAACCGGCATGAGCGGTGCCGCGCATACCTACCGCCGGCGCGCTCGCAGATGCTCGCGAATTTCCGAAATCGATCCGAGTCCAGCGACGACAGCTGCGATAGCGACGACCGCCATGACGGCGAACACGACCGTTCCTAGAACCTCCATGATGTTCTCCTCGCTCCTACCACCACGATAGGTCGGAAAACCCGGCGTCGAGGACTCGCTCGGCCCTGTCTGTGGACCGCGGCATAATCGAGCGATCATGGTTACGCAGCCAACCGACGTCCCCGTCGATGCCTTCCTCGATCGGTGGACCGACAGCACGATGCGAGAAGACTGCGATCGACTCGTCGAACTGATGAGCAAAGCGTCCGGTTGCGAACCCGTCATGTGGGGTCCGAGCATCGTCGGATTCGGGACGTACCGGTATCGCTACCCGACCGGCCGCACAGGCGTGTGGCCGCTCGTCGGCTTCTCGCCCCGCGGCCGGGAAATCAGCCTGTATCTCACCACCGAACCCGGTCCGCGGCAGGAACTGCTCCCTCATCTCGGAAAACACCGCGCCGGAAAGTCGTGCGTCTACGTCAAACGTCTCAGCGACATCGACGAGAACGTTCTCATCCAATTGATCGACGAAACGGTCGCCTTCAGCCGCTCGCTGGACGTAGGCGAGTGAAGCGTTCGGTCTGACCAGGGAACCGTTCGCCCTCCGTCTGCGTCAAACCTCGCGAAGGAGGCTTTCGATGCAGGCAAAACCACAGGAATTGCGAACGGCCGCAAATCAATTGCGCGAGATCGCCACTGATCTGATCAACGACGTTCGCTCGTTGCACGCGAACGCCGAGATGGTGATGAGTTCGCACTGGACGGGCGATGCGTCCACCACACATGTCGCGGCGTGGAGAGACTGGTCGGACGCAGCACGTCAGCTCGTGTGCGCTCTCAGCTACGACGCCCAGCTTCTCAACCACTCGGCTGCTGAGTTCTCCGCGGCCGATCGTGCGTTTGCCGGCTCTCTCGCATGACCGCTTATTCGGCGGACCTTCCCAGCCTGGAATCGCTCGTCATCACGGCGGCGGACGTCGGGGACACAATCGAGAAGCGCGTTGCGGAGGTCGAGCGAGCAGTCGAGGACCTCCATATCGACTGGATGGGAAATAGCGCTGAGCAACACCGTGAGAACGCTCAGACGTGGCACCGTTCGATGTTGAAAATGCGCTCGGCACTCGATGACCTGCGCAGTGCTATCGCAGCGGCGCGGGACGCATACAGCGACAACGCCGAGCACAACCGACGGATGTGGCCGTGACGCCGGTACTCGCGGTCGACACGGCCGTATTCGACGCCGCAGCCGAGATGAACAAGACGGCACATGATCGCGCACTGGGGGTCGTGCGAGATCTCGCTCGGGCGCTCGACGCGCATTGGGGCTGCGCGGGGACCGATCCGTACGCCCACAAGTGGACGACGAGTTACGACCCCACCGCGGCCTCGGCGATCAAGGCCGCGACCAATCTGGTGAACGGCTTCGGCAAGCTTCACGATCTCCTTGCCTTCACCTCCGTCAATCACACCAATGCCAACCGAATGGCCTCGAGTCCGCCGCAGGCAGCACTTGAACCGCCCGCGTCGATCGAGGGCTTCGGAGTTCCCCAATTCCGCGGCGCATACGGCGGCGATACGCCGATACCGTTCGGCTGGAGCGCCATCACGACAGTGGCCAAAGATCTGACGTGGCCGAACGGCGATCCCGCCGAGCTCCGCAAGCTGAGCGACGCGTGGGTCGATGCCGCGCGCGGACTTCGGCAGGCCGCCGACGATGCAGGTCCGGCACGCGCGGAGCTCGAATCGCTCGCCAGCCCCGAGATTCCTCAGATCCTCGATCAGGTCGACATCTCTTTCGAGTTGACGGACATCCTGGCGACACAGTTCGACGAGCTCGCGCGGAGCTGTCGGGACTGGGCCGGGAACATCGAACAAGCTCACCGCGACATCGAGAAGATCCTCGCGGGAGCAGTCGCCGCCGCGGTCATCGTTGGGGTTGGAACTGCGCTTCTCTCAGCCGGATTCGCTACTGCGGCGGTCGAGTCCGGAGTCGCTGCGGCCACTGGAGGCGCCGTTGCCGGTGTCATCGCGGTCCTCGACGGCGCCGCCATCGTGTCAGCTGCCGCAGCTGCCGGAGTCGGTGTCGCCATCGCGGGAGCGGTCACCCAGATTCAGCCGTTGCTCGATGCCGAGCCGACGGTATTCGAGGCGGTGGCGACGGGGCGTGGGCGGACGCACAACTATGTTCAAGCGCCGGACGAGCTGGAGGCCTTCCCGAATGCACGGAAGATGAGGTCGGTCGGACCGCATTTCCGAAAACGATGGATCGACGTGGACGGCAAGATTCTCGAATGGGATCGAGAGAGCGGAGCTCTCGAGAAGTACACCAAAAGGGGCGAACATCTCGGTGAGTTCGACCCGGTCACCGGTCGGCAATTGAAAGCGGCTAAAGCCGAACGCACACCAGACGGGTTCTAGACCCCAAGAAGAAAGGCAGATCGATGTGGATGCTCAGCGCATTCCCAAAGGATGAAAGACGGGACGGAATATTCAGGGTTGCATAGTACTCCGTGCACGGCATCACCGAAGAGACCGTTCAACGCATCGTCGAATACTGGGGAGAACATCCACCAGTCTGGGCGCGCGAAAATCCCGTCCCCGATCGATCTGTCTCGATGTTGATCCCGTTCATCGACGAGCCGTTCGTTCAAAGACCCGACTGGGATTACTTCCTGGGAGCTCGCGCGGAATGAGCCGTGCACCATTCAGAAAGGAACGCATATATGTGGAGGCTTGAGGCCTACCCGAAAGACGGTATCTACCTGACCGAGAGTTACGAGGTCCGCGGCATCACCGACGAAACCGTCGAACGCATCGTCGAATACTGGGGAGAACATCCACCAGTCTGGGCGCGCGAAAATCCTGTGCCCGATGGGTCGGTCGCGATGCTGATCCCGTTCATTGACGAGCCGTTCGTCCAAAGGCCTGATTGGGATTACTTCCTGGGATATCGCGGGGAATAGGCCACGTGACTAACCGGGTTCCGAGAGCGAAGGAGTAGTTGCACAGATGTGGGCGCACAAGGCCTATCCCAAGGCCGTCGCAGTCATGCTCGCAAACTACGAGCCGATCCTTCGACGGTTCGTTCGGCACGAAATCGCGGGGCAGGAATTCGAAACCGAGTTCCTCAAGACGTGGCGAGGGCACAAGCACCAGGCGCCTTCCCCGCAACTCGACATCATCAACGAGATCTTTTACGACGTAGACGAATACGTGGATGACCCGGAGCTTCGGGAGCGTGCGGGCGGCTTGGACACCGCGACTTTACGGACCAGGGTGCAAGACGCATATCGCGCCCTCTATAACAGCGATCCCGGCACTCGCGAAGAGTAGGTGAAGCGCGGTTACCGAGAATCCGCGAACACGGACAGCCACTCGCGGGCCCGTTCGGAGGTAAGCGGACCGTTGATTTCAGACGCCGATACCGCAAATAGAAAGTCGTTCAGGAGCTCTTCTAACCCGCTCTCGCGGCCGATGTCATCGCGAACTTCGACCGCATCTGCCCAACGCGCAGCATCAGCCGGACTAAGCCCACCGCTCAGAAAACGATCGATCACTGACTTCAGATGGGCGCCCGTCAACAGCACGATTGGACGTTCCGAGTCCCAGGGGAACTCGTTCAGGCGCTGTATCGCTTCGTCGAGTTGAACGCGAAGTTCTACAAGATCTAAGAGCGCCTCGAGCCGCTGACCGTTCATGCCGACATCTTGCCCACAGACTCTGCGTACGTTGAAGACGAACCCTGCACACTCTGTCCCTCCTTCAGCGGCATCGACGACCGACGTTCGTCACTCAACCTGATTCGGCAAGCGGTGCAGCGGAACGGTGTCTCCTGGGCGACTGTGTCCGGGACCGCGATGACCAGGTCCGGTATGGCCGGGCGCAGAACTGGTCGCGTATCCCGACTCCGTCCACTGCTGACGTCCCCGCAGTTCAACGGCGTGATTCTGCACGAACGATTCTCGTTCGACAGCTGCCATTTCGGTCTCTGCTCGTGCATCCGCCTGAGCGCGGGCGACTTCGTGTTCGTCGAACGTCTCGGAGACCTGCTGGTACGGCGTCCGTTTGCCGAGGTTCTGCATGACCTTGAACAGCACCGGCAGCAGCTCGATGGCAATGAACAGAAGCGCGACGGCGATTCGCGCCATCAATGCGAGGAAGTTGCCGGCCGTGACGTCGCTGAGCGCCTTGAGGCGCGCAATGATTCCGGTGTTCTCCTGCAGTGAGTTGATCGTTCCGTTCTGCGCGTACGAGACCGCATCGCGGAGACTGTCAACGGTCTTCGTCACCTGCGGGAGATCGCGTTTGGCGTCCTCGATCGCCTTCGCGCTTGCAGCCAGGAGCGTCGCCCGGTTGGTCGTCGCGTAGGTCGCACGCTGGTCCTTCAAACCCTGCAACTCAGCCTGCTTTTGTTGCCAGATCGCGCGGCGCTCGTCGGCTACTTGTTGCTTGCGGACACATTCGTCGGCACATCCGACGACGCCTGTGCCGCCAGTACCATCGGATTCCGCGATGTAATCGGCCTGCGCCTTGTCGTAGTCAGCTTTGGCCTTGTCGATTTCCGTCTGTTTGAGCGCGATCTGCTTATCGAGGTCCTGAACCTCCGGCAAGAAGCGCGGGTCGGCCGTGGGACCGGCCGCGATCATGTCCTGCAGACGACGCATCTCCTTCTCTCGCTCGGTCAGCTTCGCCTGCAGCGCCCCGGTATTGAGCGGTGCGATGCTCTGTTCCAACGCTGCGATGTTGTTCTTCATCATCTGCGCGTTGATCTCCGGCTCGAAGATCTTGAGCATGAGCGGCGTCGAGATCACGACGCCGATGATGAGCGCGAGAACCACGCGGGGCACGGCGAGCCCGAGGTTGCGCTTCAGACCGCTCTCGTTCGACAGGCCCAGGACCAGCAATCGGTCCAGGTTGAGAATCGCCAATCCCCAGAGAAGCCCGGCAAGCACGCACCACCAGATGGACGCGAACTTCACGACGGACAGGGCGTAAGCCGCCGACGCCGCAGCGAAGACAGCGGTCGTGAGGATGACCGCACCCATCGCCGCCTGCTGCGCTACCGAACCGGGGAGCTTGCGCAGAATGTCGATGCGAGCACCGCCGACCCGCGCCAGAAAGTATGAGAAGGACATGGTTCCTCGATCTATTCGGGGCTCTGGTTGAGACGCCGTGCGACGAACAGCGGAATCCCGCAGTACAGGCCGGTCAGGCAGAACAACATGGGAATTGCGGACGGGATCTGCCACGAGCGCAGGTAACCGACGGCCGAGTAGCAGCCGTTGGCGAGGTCACGACTGGTTGCGTTCTGAAGTCGCTGACACGACTCGTAGCTCGGCCACGACGGACTCGCGCCGTAGAGACTGTGCAGTACTTCGGCATTGGTGTCTGGGCCGTGCCACTGTGCGTTCGCCGTCGCGGTGGCTGCCATCGCTCGCAGATCCGTGTGCAGAAACGTCATCGCGAACGGCACTGACGCAATGGCGGCAATTCCGGCGATGGCGAGGTACAGCCGCCGTCTCTGCAGGTAGGTGGCAACCCCGCGATGTACCGGTGCTGCAATCACAATCGCGAGAACGAGTGCCACGAAACCGAGCGGCTTCCACAGGACGAATCCCGTGCACACAATCGACAAGAGCAGCAGGCCGGTCACGGTGGTCACGCAGGCGTGAACCGGATCGACATAACGCCGCAATGCAGTGGCTGAACGCATGCCTCTCCTTCCACTCGCCGTCGGACCGTTCGCTTCCCGAGGGTAGGTCGGGAAGATCAGGTCGCACTCCCCCGGAAGAGGGAGATCACGTGTGACGGTGGTCATCGGGCGGGTGCGATCTCGACTTGTCAGAGGGCCGGAGTAGGTTCGAACACGCATTCGAAGAGACGGGAGCAGGGTATGAACCGCACGCAACGGCAAGCATGGCTCGACCAGGAAGACGCGCGAGTCTCAGGCACAATCCGCAAGCACGGCTGGGCCGTCGAGCTGATCGGTTTCGGCGTCTGCTCGACGCCGGGATGCGACTGCAAACCTTCCGAGGTTCCGTTCGCGTACACCATCGGGCTGTTCGGAATGGGCCACCCCGAATTGCTCATTCTCGGCGCCGGAATGTCGACGTCGCACAACGTCCTCAACGATCTGGGCAAGCGAATTCGAGCTGGTGAGGATCTGATTCCGGGCCAGCTCATCACCTTCAAGGGATGGCAGCACCGAATCATCCCCGAGGAGGTCCCCAACCCCGGAGACATTGTGTTCGGGGCCAACCGCCACTACCAGCGACCGCGCGATGCGTCAGTGCCCGTACTGCAGCTCAGCTACGACGACCTCCAGGGCAGATTCCCATGGGAACCTGGCTATGCCGCTCCGAAAATGCAACCGCGACCGGGAACGTTCCACGTGTAGCGGCCGTTGGGACTTGCCCTCCGCGCGTTTGCGGAGGGCGGCCCTGACTCGCGAGGCTGGCTGGTCTAGCTACATTGAGTTGCTCACTTCTTTTGTCTACGAACGGGATTCCCGATGACCGATGCTGTCCTTGAGGCGTTTCTCAGCGTCACGAACGAGCTGTTCGACACCCTCGATGGAGTCCTCGACGATTGCGGCGACGAATTCGTCAATGCGGTGCCCGAAGGGGTTCCTGGAATCAATTCGGTGTACGCCCTCGCGATTCACATCGCGGGTGCGATCGGATTCTGGGGCGGGTCCTTTGTGTCAGGCGAGGTGATCCCCCGCGACCGCGACGCCGAGTTCCGCGCCACAGGAACCATCGCCGAGGCCCGTGCAGCGCTCACCAATACCCGTTCACACCTGCCGCGATGGGCGGCGAACGCCCGCACAACAGGCATTCTCAACCGCAGCGCGACCGGAACCACACGCACCGACACATCCACCGTCACGCCGGAGTACGTGCTCGCGCACATCCTGCGGGAACTCGCGCAACACGTCGGGCATGCGCAGATCTGCCGAGATGTGGTCCTCGCCGCCTGGGAGCAGACCTCCCGCTAAGCCATCACAGCGTCGCGATGTAGTCGACGACGTCTGCGAGTGCCGTCAGCTGCGACGTCTCGGCTCCACCCTCGGTGGTCACCAGAACCTTCGAACCCTGACGGACATGCAGTCGGTCCCATGCATACGGGAGGACCGGTGCATGGATGGATACGTCATCGCACGTGAACATCACGCGCGTCTGATGCAAAGCGGCGCGGTCTGCGACCTGCTCGGCAATGGTCTCGGTCCACGTGCTTGACGCGACGATTTCCTGCAGGTGCATGCACTTAATGGTCGCGCAGATCGCTCCCATGCTTCGGATGTCGGGTGCGCCGCGTGTCCTAGGACGAGCGGCGCCTCGGGGCCCTGACTTCGCCGCCATCCTCACCGGGGTGATCGGATCGGCTTAGGCGGGCTCGCTGCCGCGCGCTCCCGGCGGACAACAGTGCACTAAAAGGTTGGCGGAATCTCCCTGCGGCAGCACTGCCGGACCGGTCTTTGCTCTGACTTCGTCCTCGGTGACGCCCGGTGCCAACTCGACGAGGCGCAGGCCCGCCGGCGTGACATCGAGGACGGCCAGGTCGGTGATGATCCGGTGGACGACGGCTCGACCCGTCAACGGCAGCGTGCAGTTCTCGACGATCTTGAAGCTGCCGTCCTTGGCCACGTGATCCATCAAGACGATGATGCGGCGTGCGCCGTGGACGAGGTCCATCGCACCGCCCATCCCTTTGACCATCGCACCGGGGATCATCCAGTTCGCCAAGTCGCCGCCGGCGCTCACCTGCATCGCGCCCAGAATCGCGAGATCGACCTTGCCGCCACGGATCATCGCGAAGCTCGTCGCCGAGTCGAAGAACGATGCCCCGCGGCGGAGCGTCACCGTTTCCTTACCGGCATTGATCAGGTCCGGGTCGACCCCGTCCGCATCCGGATACGGACCCAAGCCGAGGATGCCGTTCTCTGACTGCAGGACGACCTCCACGTCATCCGGCACATAGTCGGGCACGAGCGTTGGTAGACCGATACCAAGATTCACATACGCGCCGTCGGTCAATTCGGCGGCCGCACGCGCAGCCATCTGGGCCCTGGACCAGCTCATCGGACGGTCTTCCTTTCGATTCGCTTGTCGGTCGCCTGCCGCGGGTCGAGCGGCACCACGCGGTGGACGAAAACTCCGGAGAGGTGAATCTCGTCGGGATCGAGTTCACCGGGTTCGACAAGTTCCTCGACTTCGGCGACGGTGAATCGTCCGCTCATCGCCGCCAACGGGTTGAAGTTCCGCGCGGACTTGTTGAACACGAGGTTCCCGTGGCGGTCCCCACGGGCAGCGCGCACGAGCGCAAAATCGGCGACGATGGCTTCCTCGAGCACGTACTCGTGCCCGCCCAGAAGTCGCACCTCTTTGGGCGGCGACGCGACGGCCACAGTGCCGTCGACGTCGTACCGCCACGGCATTCCACCATCGGCGATCTGGGTGCCGACGCCGGTCGCGGTGTAGAAGGCCGGAATACCGGAGCCGCCGGCGCGGAGCCGCTCGGCGAGAGTGCCTTGCGGGGTCAGTTCGAGTTCGAGTTCACCGGCGAGGTACTGCCGCGCGAACTCCTTGTTCTCGCCCACGTACGACGCCACCATCCGCCGGATTCGGCCAGCCGAGAGCAGCTTTCCGAGACCGAAGTCGTCGAGGCCGCAGTTGTTCGACACGATCTCGAGGTCCGATACGCCGCTGTCGAGCAGTGCGTCGATGAGCACTGCGGGGACGCCGCACACCCCGAATCCGCCGACGGCCAGCCGCGCGCCGTGCGGAATATCGGCGACCGCATCAGCGGCCGACCACCTCACTTTGTCCATGACATCTCCTATCGAGTGACGAGCAAGAGCCCGGCGAGCGAGACGAGCCCGATGAACAGCGATCCGCCCGCAGCTACGGCCACAACCCTGCCGCTGCCGCGTAGCAGCGAGGCGAACCGGACGCTGGCGCCCATCCCGAACATCGCCGCGCCAAGGGCCGCGATCTGCACGGGCTGAATCCAGGTGAGGACGATCTCGGGCACGGCACCAACCGTGCGGAGCCCGACACATGCGAGGAAGCCGAGCACGAACAGCGGTACGAGTGGTGGCGTTGCCGCTGTCTGTGCACCACGTGACCGATAGCGTCGGACCGCACTCACCGCCCCGACGACTGGCGCGAGCATGACGACCCGCGTCAGCTTGACGACCACGGCCGTCGCCACGAACGCCGCGCCAGCGGGGCTCGCCGCTGCGACGACCTGGCCGACTTCGTGCACACTCGCACCTGCCCAGATGGCGAGTTGCTCACCCGTCAGCCCGAGCGGTTGCTGCAGCAACGGCAACAGAACGAGTGCGATCGTGCCGAACAGCGTGACCATCGCGATGGACACCGTCACGTCCTCGTCGGATGCCTCGGCCGTCTCCTCCATCGCTGCGATCGCGGACGCCCCGCAGATCGCGGTTCCAGTACCGAGCAGCAGCGCGCGCGACGGACTGAGGCCCACGCGGCGGCCCAGCCAGGTGGTGAAGAACAGCGTGCTGAGCAGCGTTATTGCCACCATCGTGACGAGCGGTACGCCCAGCGCAGCGATCGAGGTGAAGGAGACCGAGAAGCCGAGCAGCACGATCCCGATACGCAGGAAGCGTCGGGTGAGCCTGCCGAGGATTCGTGCCGATCCGGTCGGGACGGCACCGAGGTTCGCAGCGAGCACGCCGAGCGCAACCGCCCAGGTCAGGATGCCGATCTGGGGCACGAGACGATGGGCGAGAACGGCACCGCCCAGGCCGACTGCGAGTGCCAGGATCAGGGTGGCGATGCGTGGCGAGCGCTGGGCCGGGGCGTCGTTGACGACCAGAGGTTCGGCGACAGCGGTCATCGCAGGGCTCCGATCAGCACCTCGGCGTGTAACCACTCCCCGAATCCCGCCGCGGGATTCAGGTGGCCGACGGGTCCGACGTTCTCGAACCGGCTACCCCACGCCACCGCGAGGCCGCGTACCCGGTCGATGTCGCCGAGCGGGTCGTTCGTGCTGCCTGCGACGATGCTCGGAAACGGCAGGGTCATTCCCGGGACGGGAAGCCAGCCACTCGCCTCCAGCAGTTCCAGCGACGGGTACTCCGCTGGAAGAGGATTGATGAGGTCGGGTGGGGTCGCCAGGAGCGCGCCTTGGACGCGACTGGTGTCGTGCTTCGCCGCCCAATGAGTGGTGACGAGCACTCCCGCACTGTGCGCGACGATGATGACCGGGCCATCCGCTTCCCGGACGACCTGCTCGAGATCAGCGATGCGGCCGGCGAGGTCGAGCTTTTCCCGATCGAACGACGGGACGGTCCGAGCGTTCGGCAGGTTTGCCGCGAGCATTGTCTGCCAATGGTTTTCGACGTGCGGACGAAGCCCCGGCACGATCACGACGGTGTGAGTCATGCCAGGCCTCCGACCTTGCTCAGGCTGCGCGAGTACGTGCGACGCCCGACGAACAGAGCGGCGATGGCGATCGCGGACACCAGCGGCGCGATCTTCATGGCGTCCACCAGACCGAGCCGATCCGCCAACAGTCCGGTGATGAACGGTCCGGCACCGAGTCCCAGCAGGTTGTTCACGAGCGTGAGGGTGCCGAAAGCGGTCGCGCGGAGTGACGCCGGTGTCAGGTTGGCGACCATCGCGCCCGCCGGCCCGGTCGTGCCCGCGGCGAAGAACGCGCCGCAGCCGATCAGCAACAGTTGAACGGTTCCTGGCTCGTGGCCGAACTCCGACGTCAGGAGAACCAGGGAGAGCGCAGAGTAGACGAGGGCAGTCGTCCACTTGCGCATCGGGTGGGTCGCGCTGACCCGGTCGGTCACCACGCCGCACACGATCATGCCGGCCCCCATGAGCAGGATGAACCCCGCCGCCGCCATGCCCGCCTTGTCCGGGGCGAGTCCGTAGGAACGGTTCAGGAAGCTCGGCAGCCAGGCGAACAGTGTGCCGACCACGAAGAGTTGCAGACCGCTCCCGATGTACGCGCAAATGACCGCCGGCGTCGAGACGAGAGTCCGGAGCGGGGCGCGCGTGGTGATCGCGCGACCCTCCCCGGCGCCGTTGCCGGGGTGCTCGTTCCGGGCGAGCTTCGCGTCGTTGACGAACACGGCGAAAAGGACGACGAGGACCATTCCGATGATCGCCAACACCGCGAACGACCAGCGCCAACCCAACTGCACGGCGAGGATGCCGCCGAGGAATGCGCCGAGCACGGAACCGAAGGAACCGCCGGCCATGAACGCCCCGGACAGTGAAGCGCGACGCTTCGGCGAGAACACCATCAGCACCACGGCCAGGCCGACGCTTCCGTAGGCGGCTTCGCCAACACCGATGAACAGGCGAGAAACCATCATCTGTTCGTAATTCGCCGCAACCGCGGAACCCAGCGTCGCCAGGCTCCACAGGGTCGCCATCGCAACGATGGCCTTCGAGCGTCCCCACCGGTCGCCGAGCAGCGAGAGCGGAACGGCAAGCACACCCACCATCAGCGAGACGATGCTGGTCAGAGCACCCAACTGGGTGTCGGTCAGCGTCCACGCCTCTTTGAGGAAAGGGAAGACGGCGGCCAGCACCTGGCGGGCCATGTAGTCGGACAACAGCAGCCCGAAAGACAGGCTGAACACGACCCAGGGGAAGATCCGAGACCTCAGCACAGGCTCAGCAGGTGGACGCTCCGGAACGGTGACGTCGCTTACGGCGATGGACATGTCAGGCGTGGAACGTGAATCC
>JAJFUQ010000235.1 GCA_021372355.1 Nocardiaceae bacterium
TCCTCATCGCCTGGATCGGATCCGGGCCGTGGCAGATCGCGCTCGTGGTGGTGCTCGCGATGTCACTGGCGGTGCTTCTCGACGGTGGACCGATCATCGCGGCTCAAGCGGGTAGCTCGGCGGTGCTCGTCGCGACCCTCATGCCGCCCGGTGGCGGCGCCGGGGTCGGGCGAATGCTCGACGCCGCCGTCGGAGGGCTCATGGGCATCGCGGCGATGGCACTCATACCCGTCCATCCGGTGAGCCGTCCCCAGCGTGATGCCGCGGGAATTCTTTCGGTGACGAGTGAGGTCCTCGCCCGGTGCGCCGATGGGCTGCACGAGCAGAACGCAAAATACATCTCCGAGGCGCTGGCGACGGCGCGTGGCTTGCAGTCCCAGATCGACAAGCTCCGGTCCGACCTCCAGAGCGGCCGGGAAATCAGCCGGGTGTCACCGATGTACTGGCGTCAGCGCGATCGGCTGCGGCAATTCGAGTCGATCGCAGATCCCATCGACAACGTGGTCCGCAATGTTCGCGTCCTGGCCCGACGATCGCTGAGTGTCGTGCGCAATGACGAAGTGCTCGACCTTCGCCTCATTCGTGTCGTCGAGGAACTCGGCAAGGCGACTGATTTCGTGCGGCTCATGGTCATCGCGCCACCCGACGGCGAGCCGACGCAGGCGGACGCCGCACGCGAACTGCGGCGAGTGGCGAATCTGGCGAAGCTCGAGCTCGTCGAGGTGTCCGGGCTGTCCGCGCACGTCGTCCTGGCTCAGGTCCGGTCGACGATCGTCGACCTGCTGCAGGTCGCCGGTCTCAGCCGCATCTCCGCGCTGGCCACTCTGCCGCAGCAGTAATCACCGCTTCCGCTTGTGGACCGGCTGCGGGTCCTGGCGAATCTTCGCCGCGCGAATACCGGCCGCGATCCCTCGTGCGGGTCCCTTGACGTCGGCCATCGTGTCGTGGAAGCCGAACACCAGGTTCATCACCCGGGCGATCATCTCGGCGAACTGACCGATCGTGCGGAGCAGTTCGAGCAGAAGCCGGACGACGAGCATCCCGGCCACGATCATGATCGGGAGGCACAGCAGCGCCGCGAAGCCGATGAGGATCGACTCGCGGAACGCAAAGACGACCAACAGAGTCGGGATCAAGACCGCAGGGAGTATCCCGGCGAGGTAGATGCCGGGCAGCACCGTCGGCAGCGCGTGTCTCCGAAATCCGAGATCGAGGAGGCCGTGTGCCGTTTCTTGAAGAGGGTGACGCGGGGGCACGAGCGCGATGGTAACCGGGTCTCGACGTCCCACTAGGCGACGTGCCGGGGTCGAAAAATAGTGTGAGGAAGTCTGTTTCGTGTAACAAATTTCGCTCGCGCGACCTTGTCAACGGTGATGCGTCAGCGGATCCAGAACCGCGTCAGCTGTCCGCCGATCTGTGCCCACAGCGGGTCTGCACCGGTCAGGCCGTAGATCCAGAACACGACACTGAAGAAGATGCTGTTGAGCTGCGGGACGAACAGCAAAGCCATCACGAACAGCAGGCCGAGAGCGCGATAGGGCTCGATCTTTGCGCGGGTCTGCGGCGACAGTGAGGGCTCGAGGACGCCGTAGCCATCGAGGCCGGGGATCGGCAGCAGGTTGAGCAGGAGTGCGGTGATCTGCAGGAACCCGAGGAACGCGATGCCAGTCCAGAACGCAACGTGGGGGGAGTCGATGCCCAGCAGGAATATGGACCACAACAGAACGACGCCGGCCAGCGCGTTCATCAACGGTCCAGCGAGGCTGATGAAGCGGGCTGCGGTCGGCTTGAACTGGTCGGCCTGGACATAGACCGCGCCACCCGGCAATCCGATTCCGCCGACCGCAATGAACAGGATCGGCAACACGATCGACAGCACCGGATGGCTGTATTTCACGGGGTTCAACGTCAGATAACCGCGGATCTCGACCTCGGTGTCGCCGGCTTTCCACGCCAGATATGCGTGCGCGAATTCGTGCAGACACAGCGTCACGATCCAGCCCGCGACCACCAGTACGAAGACGCCGACGCCGGCCCAGATGCTGTTGATGTCGCTGACCCAAGCCAGTGCCCCGCCGGCCGCGGCCACGGCCACAACCGCCAGAAAGACTGGACTCGGCCGGACGCCGGTCATGGGCCCCCCGATTCGCTCCGTCGCCCGGTCCGTTCCTCGCTGCGTTCCTCGCTGCGCTCCGGTACTCGCTGGGATGCTCCCGGGCTCCTCCCGCTCATAGGACGAGTAGCCAGTCCTCGTTGTGCCGATAGAACGAAATCCGCTTCAACACGCGCGGATCCGCCACACCGTCGCGGACGACAGTGGCGCCCGCAGTGCCGAGTTGGAAGGCACGCCCGGAAATCCAGCGATGGAAGAGTGGACGAACCATGCTGGCTCGGACGCCCGGGGCGTCGGCAGTCGGAGTCACGCGAATCGCCTTGGCGTGGCCCGAGAAGAGCTTCGTGTCGTCGGTGTAGGCCTCGCCCTCGATGGGGTCGTTCGACACCCCGGTGATAACCGCTTCACCGACGAGAACGTGTCCGAGTTCATCGCGCACAAGCGGAAGCCGGGTTGGGTGGCCCTGCAACGCCCGGGCCGCAGCACCCGCCCCGGTTCCGGTCCGATACAGCTTCGCCGCTGGTCCCGGATAGGCCGGGACATAAGCGATCTCGATGTGAAGACGACCCGATTTCATGAGTCGTCCCAAGACGTTGGCCAGCGCCGCATCGCCACCCAGAACCACCAGACGCGGGCGGTCCGCGACGTCGAGTTTGAGCGTCACGTCGTCGAATTCGGCGTCCGTCGGGATGTCCGCCGCATGCACCGTTTCGAGGTCCGATAGCGCGATCGGCACCGGGCAGTCACCGCAGTGCAGCACGACCGTACTCACGCGAACTCCCTTCCCGACATGTTGATATCCCGTCGCTTCGCTCGCCCTGATCGCCTTGTCTGAACCGATGATCACCCGCCGTCTGATTTCACAGCTAACCGAAAGCTGACAAGGTATCGCAACGTTGTGGTCCTGTGATTAGGGCCCGCTTTCCCGTCGTTGTCCGTGCGCCTTCGCCCTTGCACTACACTGGACTCCCGGCCAATCCCGCATTCTGGACAGACGCGCGGGGCCAACCCGAGGAGTGTGGATGCCGGCGATCGTGCTGATCGGAGCCCAGTGGGGCGACGAGGGCAAAGGTAAAGCAACTGACCTACTGGGCGACCGTGTGCAGTGGGTGGTTCGCTACCAAGGCGGAAACAACGCCGGGCACACTGTCGTTCTCCCGAACGGGGACAGCTTCGCGCTGCACCTCATCCCATCGGGCATCCTGACTCCGGGCGTCAAGAACGTCATCGGCAACGGTGTCGTCATCGATCCGGGCGTACTGCTCACCGAGTTGGGCGGCCTCGAAGACCGTGGGGTCGACACATCGAACCTTTTGGTCTCGGCCGACGCGCACCTGATCATGCCGTACCACGTGGCCATCGATAAGGTCACCGAGCGATTCCTCGGCAACAAGAAGATCGGCACGACGGGCCGCGGGATCGGACCCTGCTACCAGGACAAACTCGCCCGAGTCGGCGTTCGGGTCGCGGACGTGCTCGACGAGAAGATTCTGACCCAGAAGGTCGAGGCAGCTCTCGACTTCAAGAACCAGGTCCTGGTCAAGATCTACAACCGCAAGGGTCTGGACTCGCAGCAGGTCGTCGACGAGTTGCTCGAGCGTGCGGAGTCGTTCAAGCACCGCATCGCCGACACCCGGCTGCTGCTCAACCAGGCGCTCGAGCGCAACGAGATCGTTCTTCTCGAAGGCTCGCAGGGGACGCTGCTCGACGTAGACCACGGCACGTACCCGTACGTGACCTCGTCGAACCCGACCTCGGGTGGTGCGGCCGTCGGTTCCGGCGTCGGCCCGAACCGCATCACCACGGTCCTCGGAATCCTGAAGGCCTACACGACCCGCGTCGGATCCGGTCCGTTCCCGACTGAGCTCTTCGATGACCACGGTGCCTACCTCGCGAAAACTGGTGGAGAGGTCGGCGTCACGACCGGACGCGCTCGCCGCTGCGGCTGGTTCGACGCGGTCATCGCGCGCTACGCGACCCGCGTCAACGGCATCACCGACTACTTCCTCACCAAGCTCGACGTGCTGTCGTCGCTGGACACGATCCCGATCTGCGTCGGCTACGACGTTGACGGTGTGCGCTACGACGACATGCCGATGACGCAGACCGACTTCCACCACGCGACGCCGATCTACGAAGAGATGCCGGGTTGGTGGGAAAACATCTCGGACGCGAGGACCTTCGAGGACCTGCCGAAGAACGCCCAGAACTACGTCCTGCGGCTCGAGGAACTCTCGGGCGCGCGCATTTCGTGCATTGGTGTGGGCCCGGGGCGCGATCAGACGATCGTCCGGCACGACATCCTCAGCTGAGCCTCCAAAACCCGGTCTTCTCGCGAGACCGGCGGCATATTTTGACGCCACGCTCGCGAGAGGACGGGTTCTTGGTCGCTAGGGGCTGGTGCCATTCACGACGGTGGGCAGCGATCAGCCCAAACTGCTTTTCAGGAACTCGACTTGCAGGCGCAACAGATTCTCCGCGACCTCTTCGCCCGATGCCATGTGCGTGACGCCGGTGAGCGGTAGGACCGAGTGTGGACGACCTGCGGCCAGCAATGCCGATGAGAGCCGAAGCGTATGTGCGGCAACGACGTTGTCGTCCGCCAGGCCATGGATGAGGAGCAGTGGCCGTTCCAGCTTGGGCGCGTCGGCGATGAGGCTGTTGCGCTCGTAGACGTCCGGCTGCTGACCCGGGTCGCCGAGGTAGCGCTCGGTGTAGTGGGTGTCGTACAGGGCCCAGTCGGTCACGGGTGCGCCCGAGATCGCCGCATGAAAGACATCGGGTCGGCGCAGTACGGCGAGCGCCGCGAGGTAGCCGCCGAACGACCACCCCCGAATGCCGACCCGGGTCAGGTCGAGAGGGAAGTCCTTCGCCAGCGCCTGCAGCGCCGTCACTTGATCATCGAGCGCAAGCGCCAGGTCGTTTACCACCGACTTCTCCCACGCTGGGCTGTGCCCGGGAGTTCCGCGCCCATCAGCGACGACGACGGCGAAGCCTTGGTTGGCGAACCACTGCGAGTCGAGGTGCGAGTTGTGCGCCTGCACGACGCGTTGTCCGTGCGGCCCGCCGTAGGGGTCCATCAGGACGGGCAGCGGAGTACCGTCGTGGCCTTCCGGAAGGATGACCGCGCAGGGAATGCCCTCGACGCGGGTGAAGACGGGACGAGCGGTGATGAGCGGCTTCTCGGCGTTCCAGCCGATCTGGCCGACGGGCTCGTCACCGCGAAGAACAGTGACTTCGCGCCCGGGCTGATCCGGTGTTGCGGAGCTCAGGACCACCAGATCTCCGGATGCGACGGCCGTAGTCACCGGGGCCGTGCCAACCCACTTCTTGGCTCGAACCCAGTACGACCCGACCTCGCCAACGGCATCGGCCGGGCTTGCCGCCACGAGCACATCGTTGGCGGTCATCGCCTGCACTGATCGCACGTGAATGTCCGGTCCGGTCGCCGCCGAATCACCGATGAGCAGTGCACGATGGCCGGGTGCGTCGCTGATGCGAACCAGTTCGCCCCCAGGCGTCCACGCGGGCACGCCATCGAATAGTTCGATCCAGATGTCGTCCGTCTCCTCGAGGAGCTCCAGCGTCCCCCCGGAGGCAAAGTCGATCGCGCAGATCCGGACGCGCTTCTGGTCGCGCGATTGGACCGCGATCAGGGGAGGACCGCCCGCAGACCAGTGCACCCGCGCGAGGTACGGGAACTCAGTTGCATCCCAACTGATTTGGCGAAGACGACCGTGGTCGTCGAGGAGCCATAGGGTGACTTCGGCATTCGCGCTGCCGGCAAACGGGTAGGCGATCTCGGCCGGCGGCGTCGCCGGATTGGCGGGGTCCGCGATCCACCAGCGAGCGACGGGTGTCGAGTCGACGCGTGCGATAAGCCAGGCGGAGGAGTCTGGTGCCCACCAATAGCCTCGACTTCGGTTCATTTCCTCTTGTGCGATGAACTCGGCTTGGCCCCAGGTCTCGGTCCCGCGTGGCTCGACCAACGACTCGTCGTTGCCATCGAGGTCGCACACGCGCATCGAACCGGCTGGAGTCGCGTAAGCGACCGCCCGGCCGTCTGGCGACAGACGCGGGTCGAGAACCGGGTGCTGAACAGGGAGTTCGCGCGTCTCGGTGAAATCCGTGACGAACAACCGCCCGGAGAGACTGAACGCGGCGACGGACACCGCGTCATCGGTCGAATACCCCACGATGCCCGCGGCCCCCTCGCGTGCACGTTCCCGGCGCGCCTTCTCTTCCGGCGTCAACGCTTCCGAGGCGCTGCCGAGAAGGACGTCCGGGTCGGCGATCACTCGCTCGGTTCCGGATTCGACGTCGAAAATCCACAACAGGTTTCGACGGTCACCGCGCGACCGGAGGAACAGCACCCGGGAACCGTCCGGAGCGATTGCGTACGACCGCGGTGCGCCCGCCGTGAACCGAAGGGTTCGCGCAGACTGCCGCGGGTAGGTGTCCGGGGCGAGCGAAGCGACGGGGAGCATCTCAGTCACAAGACGCGACGATACTGCGCATCCGTGGTGGTGAGGTGCTCCAACAGCTGCTCGATCGGCATGGGTCGCGCGAAGTAGTAGCCCTGGGCGAGCGGGTAGCCGAGCGAGGCGAGCAGCGCGGCCTGTTCGGCGTCTTCGACGCCCTCGGCGATCATCGCGAGGTTGAGGGCTCGACCGAGCGACGCGACGGCTTCGAGCAGAGCCGTGCCCTTCGACGAGATCGCGTTGACGAACGTGCGGTCGAGCTTGAGTTCGTCCGTCGGCAGCGACTGCAGGCGGCTGAGCGAGGAGTAGCCGGTACCGAAGTCGTCGATCGCGATGCGGATGCCTTCTTCGCGCATCTGTTCCAGCTTCGCGGTCGCATAGCGCTTGTCGCCATCGAGGACGGTCTCGGTGACCTCGAGAACCAACTGATTTGCGGGCCAGCCGGTTTCGGCCAGTACGCGACGCACTTCGAGGATGAACCTCGGCTTGTTGAGTGTGAGGCCGGACATGTTGACGTGGAGCGTCAGGCCCTGGACGCCGGAACGGGTCTGCAGCATGACGGCGTCGCGGCAGGCGATGCCGAGCACGGTGATGTCGAGGTCGAAGACGATGTCGTTGGCTTCGGCGATCTCGATGACCTGCTGCGGGTTGAGGTCGGGCTTGAGGCTCGAGCGCCAGCGAATGAGGGCTTCGATTCCGAAGATCGGATTGCCGGGTTGATCGAGGCGCACGATGGGCTGGTAATGAACCTTCGTCATAGCCAACGTGTCGCGAAGTTCCTTGGCGATCGCCGGAAGGTCCGACGATTCGAGCATCGTCCGGTTGCGGCCGGAGAGCTTCGCGCGATACAGCGCCACGTCGGCGCGGCTCACGAGGAGCGAACCGGACTCGCCCGCCTGCCACGATGTGGCCCCGGCGGACGACCGAATCGGTGCGGCGCGCCGCAGCGTTTCGGCGAGGGTGATCGCGCGGTCTTCGGTGGTGTCGGCCAGCAGCAGGGCGAACTCGTCGCCGCCGTATCGAGCGAGAACGCCCTCGTCGGCGATGATCTTGCCCCACACGTCCGCGACCTCGGCGAGGACCGCATCGCCGGCGCGGTGGCCCTGCTCGTCATTGACGTGCTTGAAGTCGTCGATGTCGAACAGAACGAGGGCCAATCGAGTGCCGGAGCGGGAGGCTTTGGCGATCTCGACCTCGAGGAGTTGGTCCAGGCCGCGCCGGTTGAGCAGACCGGTGAGCGCATCGATGTCGGCGTTCGATGCCAAGCGGGCGAGCACGGCGGTGACGATGCCGACTCCCGTCGCCATGCCGGCGCCCAGCAGGCCCGCCCACCACGCCAGGTCGTCCCGGAGGCCCAAGGCGAGGATCTCGTTGACCATCGAGAACGCCACGAAGAAGGTCGCGCGGCGGGCCGGGAAGAAGAACGCAGCGTCGCTTGAGGCCAAGACGTACATCGAGGCGATCGCCATCGCGCCGACGTTGTTCGGTGCCGCGGTGACCGCGATCGTCACCAGGATCGTCGCTGCACCTATGAGGTATTGGTGGTGCACCGGGCGCAGGCGTCTACCGGCGACGACCAGTCCCACACCCACTAAGAAGGCCGTCGTCGCGATCGCATAGATGAGCGGTTTGCTGCCACTTCCGCCCGGCATGAAGTAGGTGACGACGTCACCGAGCAGACCGCCCAACATGTAGAAGCCGCCGGTGACAATCGACATCCAGTTCGACTGCGCCAACGCCGTGGCCCCGCGAGCTGCGAACGCCAAGTGCCGCGACGCGCGCTCACTTCGGTCGCGCGCCGCTTCGGCGTGGGGTTCGGTCACCGGGTCAGCCTAACGATGACGGGCTGGCGGTGTGCCGTTGCTTAGGTCCAGATGTCCGAAATGTCGGTTGCGACCCGGGCTGGTGCGTCGGGTACGCCCGGCGAGGTGCGCGAGAATCGCGGCGCGGGAGCCGGCTGGATGACGCCTTCGATGTCGAGAAGTGAACCGCGGGAAGCGATGTGCGGATTTGTCGCGGCTTCGGCCCAGCTCAGGACCGGGGACACGCAGGCGTCGGTGGACGTGAAGATCGCGTCCCACTCGTCGCGTGTCTTGGTGGCGATGCGCTCGGCGAATATCTTCTTGAGGTTCGGCCACTCGGCGAAGTTGAACTGGTGCGGCAGATCGGCGGGGTCGAGTTCGAGGCCCTTGAGCAGTTCGGCGTAGAACTGAGGCTCGATCGATCCGACCGCGATGTACTTGCCGTCCGAGGTCTCGTACGTGTCGTAGAACGGGGCGGCGGTGTCGAGGAGATTCGCGGCGCGATTGTCGTTCCAGAGACCTTCCCCGCGCATTGCGAAGAAGAAGTGAGAAAGCGCGAGGGCGCCGTCGACCATGGCGGCGTCGACGACCTGACCCTTGCCCGAGACTCCGCGCTCGACGAGCGCGGCGAGAACGCCGACGACGAGGAACATCGAACCGCCGCCGAAGTCGCCGACGAAGTTGAGCGGCGGGACCGGGCGCTCGTCGCCCCGGCCGATCGCGTGGAGGGCGCCAGTGAGGGAGATGTAGTTGATGTCGTGGCCAGCGCGATCGGCGAGCGGGCCCGACTGTCCCCAGCCGGTCATGCGGCCGTAGACCAGGCGGGGGTTGCTCTCGAGCAGTTCGTCCGGCCCCAGGCCCATGCGCTCGGTCACGCCTGGGCGGAAGCCTTCGATGAGGACGTCGGCGCGGTCGATGAGCGCTTTGACCTTCTGCAGGTCAGTAGGGTCCTTGAGGTTCGCCTCGACGATCATGCGGTCGCGTAGCTGATGGTCGCTGGGCTTGCCTTCGGGCCGGAGTTGGCCGGCGCGCTGCACGCGCACGACCTCGGCGCCGAGGCTCGCCAGGAGCATCGCGGCGTGCGGGCCGGGCCCGATTCCTGCCAGTTCGACGACGCGAACACCGGAGAGTGGACCGCTCTTGGCCATCTGTGTCTTCCTTCTCACACCGGTTGGCACCGCTGATCTGTGTGACGCTGGTGCCATGTCTGCTTGGGGTGAGCTCATCGTCGCACTGGTGATCCTGGTCGGTTGTATCGGGGTCGTTATACCTGCATTGCCCGGCGTGTTGCTCATCTTCGGCGCGATCGGGGTGTGGGCGTTCATCGAGGGCACGACCGTCGCCTGGGTCGCGTTCGGAATCGCGACCGTGCTGCTGGTCATCTCGGGTGTCATCAAATACACGTGGCCGGGGAAGAACCTCAAAAACGCGGGCGTCGCAACCCGGTCGATCGTGATCGGCACCGTACTCGGAATCGTCGGCTTCTTCGTCGTGCCAGTTCTCGGACTCCCGCTGGGCTTCCTCCTCGGCTGTTTCCTGTCCGAGCTCCAGCGCACCACCAGCGACCAGGCCTGGCGGGCCACGATCCACGCGCTCAAGGCGGTGGGGCTGTCGATGCTCGTCGAACTGGTGGGTGCACTGCTCGCTTCGGGCGTCTGGCTCGTAGCGGTCATTTTCGGATAGACAAACGGCCACAATGAGGCCATGCCAACCAACGCGCGCCGAATCTCACGGTGGTCGGGCTTAGCAGTCACCGCGGTCGGGATCGTCGTTCTGGTTGGTTGGCTCACCGGGGAGGAGCTGCTCGTCTCGGTGCTGCCCCAGTCCGCGAGCGCGAAGGCCAACACGGCACTGATGCTGGTATTCGCAGGTCTGTCCCTGGCGCTTCGCCCCTCGCGAGTCCGCACAGCGTTTGAGTTCGCAGTGGTTCTGATCGCCACGGCGAGCCTCGCCGAATGGCTCTTGGATGTCGATCTCGGTATCGATGAACTGATCGCCGCGGATCACACTCGGGGCGTGTTTCCGGGCCGGCCCGCCCCCGCCACCGCCGCAGCCTTGTTAAGTTTTGGGCTGGCTCGACTCACGGCGGGTCGGCGTGGTGAACGGCCCATCCTGAGCGGCGTTTTCACGATCGCATCGCTGTCGTGCATCTTCGCGATCGAACTGGGTTACCTCTACAACGACCACGAACTGATCGCGCGGGACATGGGGACGGGTGTCGCGATTCCCACAGCGCTGGCGCTCGCCGTGCTCGCGGTCGGATTGGCGGCGACCACCGCGGACCATCCGCCTCTGGCGTGGTGGGGCACTCGCGGAACTGTCGGAAAACTCAGTCGCCGATTGCTACCGACGACGGTTTTCGCGCCACCGCTTATCGGTATGGTCGCTCAGATCGGTCATCTTCTCGGGCTGTACGACGTGGAGACCCGATTGGTGCTGTCCATCACCGTGTTGTCTGTCGTTCTCACGGCGATGACCGTCGTCGTGCTCGTCGTCGTCGCGCGGTCGGAGGAAGCACGGGAACGCCTGTCCCGGGAACTCGCCGCAACATTCGAGCACCTGCCGGCCTCGATGACATTGCGCGATCCGAACGGGGTCTTTCTGCGCGCCAACCGAACCTTTGCTGAGCACACCCATTTCGATGCCGAGACGATCGTCGGGAAGCCGATGGAGGCGATTTACCCGCCGGACATCCTCCCGTGGGCCCAAGCCGAGATCGCCGAGTTGACGACGACCGGAAAGCCAACCCACAGCGAGTACACCGCGGACCTAGGGGATGGTCCTCGAACGTTCGACGTCACCCGCTACCCGGTGCTGGGTGCAGGCGGCGAGATGATCGGTCTCGGGACCTTTTCTCTCGACATCACCGACCGCAAGCGCGCCGAGGCGTCCGCGGCTGCCGCTGCGTCCCGAGTCGAGGCGTTTCTCGAATCCGCGCCGGACGCGACCGTCGTCGTCGACCAATTCGGTGTCGTGCGCTACGCGAACCGGCAGGTCACTGCCTTGCTGGGGTACCCGCTCGACGAACTCATCGGCCATTCCGTCGACATGCTGGTGCCGGATCACACGCGCGACGGGCATTCGATGCTGCGTGGACGTTTCATGCAGAATCCCTCGATGCGCCCGATGGGGGGCCGCAATCTGACCGCTCGGCACCGCGACGGGCACGAGGTCCCGGTGTTGATCTCGTTGGGCCCCACCCAGACTGACCAGGGAATGTGGACGATGGCGGCAATTCGTGACGTCACCGCGCTGCGTGCCGCGGAGAAGGCGCTCGAGGCAGCGGAAGCCCGGTATCGGTCGGACCTCGACGTTGCCGGAATCGTGCAACGTCAACTCCTGCTCGCGCCGACGCCGTCGATTGCCGGTTACGACGTCGCCGCATCCTTTGCCCCGGCCAGCCTCGTGAGCGGCGACTTCTACGATCTTTGGCTCCTCGATGGCGAGTTGCGCATCGTCGTCGCCGACGTGATGGGTAAGGGAGTCGGCGCCGCCATCATCGGATCGGGAGTCCGATCGCTGCTGCACTCGGCACTCACATTCCATCCGCCGCAGGTGGGGGTGTCGCGAGTGGCGCTGGACCTCGTCTCCGACTTCAGCCACACCAGCCGTTTCGTGACGTGCTTCGCCGCGTGCCTCGACACCAAGACCGGTTGTCTGACCTGGGTTGATGCCGGACACGGTCTGGCCTTGGTGTTACGTCCCAACGGCAGCGCCGACTGGCTGCGTGGCACCGACCTACCGATTGGTGCGATGCCCGGCGGGACTTGGACGGCGCACGAGACGACGCTCGAGGTGGGCGACATGTTGTTGGTCGCCAGCGACGGTCTGCTCGACCACGTTGACGGCGCGGAACACATTCCGGCGCTCATTCGCCGGCACGACACGAGCGATGCGCGCGGCCTGGTGAACGAGCTGAAGCAAAACTATCCGCCCGTGAGCGACGACATCACCATGGCGGTGGTGCGTCGAGTGAGCTGATGGCTCAGGTGATCCGGTAGAGCTCGCGCGCGTTCGTGTCGAACACCATGTCCGCGTCGTCGCCGACGGCCTCTCGGATGATGTCGAGGTCACTGCGCTGGAAGGCGCGTGCGGCGCGGGTGCTCGGGAGGTCGCTGCCGAACACGAGGGCGTGGGGGTTCACGGAGTGAATCTGGCGGAGCGTCTTCACCAGATCCGGGTGCTCGGCGCGGCCGAATCCGCTGGCCTTGACGTGGGCGCCGCGATTGACGAGTTCGAGCAGGAACGACAGCGCGGATTCGTCGAGGCCGAGGTGGTCGATGGTGATCGCGGGAAGGCGAGCCAAAACGGGACGAAGCGATTCCAGGATCGAGCCGTCGACGTAGATCTCGGCGTGCCAGCCGGCGATCTCATGTGCGCGCTTTGCCTGCCGCGTCAGAGTCGCGATGTCGCCGGGGAATCGCTTGAGGTTGAGTCGCATCGCACGGACGCCGATCGAGTTCAGTTGAACGATCTCGTCGTCGGTCGCGTCCATGTCGAGCGCGATGACGCCGACCCAGCTCGGCCCGAGTTCCTCCAGTGCCGCCCGCATCCAGTCCTCGTGCGTGACCTGGAACGATCCGCTCACCACCGCGCCGCCCTGGACGTCGAGTCCGGCCATATCGGCCTGATAGTCGGCGATCGTGTACGGCTCCGGGAGGTAGCCGCTGTTCGCGACCAGCGGAAATCGCGGGTCGATCACATGCATGTGTGCGTCGAACACAAGTTCAGACTAGGAGGTCGCTGGGAGTATCAGCCCGTGCCGCACCAAACCGGTGACGAGTTCGAGTGCCGCGTCACGGAATTCCTCCGTGGCCTCCTCGCCGGTCTGACTGAACGCGAGCAGTTCGACGAGGTCTTCGAGGGCCATGCCGTCGGGCCGCATGCCCGCCAGCAATGCCGCACCAGCGTCGTCGATCTCGTGCTGCCAGCGCGGTCCGTCGCCGCGGTGGACGCGGGTGACCTGGCGTTCCCAGCCGTCGCTGCCCGGCAGCGAAACCTGTTCGAGGGCAGTCGCTTCGGGGACCTGATAGCGCGCACTCCACGCGATCGACGGGTCGGCGTTGACCGACCGCAGCCACGCGGACCGCTCGAAGTACTTGAGCGCTTCCTCGCCGAGCGGGTCGTCGAAACCGTGCGTGAGATCTTCGGCGAGGACCTCGGTCGGGCCGTCGATGCTGCGCAGGTATACGAATCCGAAGCCAATGCCCTCGACGTCGTATTCGTCGAGCGCGTCAAGCCAGGCTTCCGCCCGGGCTTGCGCGGCTTCGTCGCGAGGGTCGAGGCCGCCGTCGCGCAGCCACGTGCCGACGTAGTGCGCCGGGTCGGCGACGTCGCGCTGCACGATCCAGGCGTCGATGCCGAAATCGGGGAGCCACCGCGAGACGCGCGATCGCCAGTCCTCGCCCTCGATGTGCACCCAGGACGCCAGCATCGCGGCCGTTCCGCCGGGGGTGAGGAGGTCCGGAACGCCGGAGATGACGAGCTCGCTGGCGCCGTCGAGCGCGAGTCCGGAGTCCCGGTAGGTGTGTTCGACGCTGGCGGGGCCGACGACGAACGGCGGGTTGGCGACCACGAGGTCGAATCGTTCGGTCTCGACCGGCTCGAACCAGGAACCCTCCCGATAGTCGATCGTCATGCCGTTGAGGGCGGCGTTGGCTTCGGCGAACCAGAGCGCGCGGGTGCTCACGTCGGTGCCGACCACGTGCGAGGCGTAACCGGCCGCGTGCATCGCCTGGACGCCACAACCGGTACCGAGGTCGAGCACGGTGCCGACCGGGGCGGTCGGCGTGGCTCGCAGCAGCGAGAGCGACGCCTGACCGACGCCGAGGACGTGCTCGGGCTTCAGCGTGCGTCGGCGGAGCGAGTCCTCGAGATCGCTGAGAACCCACACGGGCCCGTTGCCGAGGTCAAGGGCGCGCAGGTCGAGGGCGGCAGTGAGGTTGTCGCCGTCGCGGTCGAGCAGTCCCGCGGCAACGGCCTCGTGGATGTTCACCGGGGCCAACGCGACGCGCAGTTCGTGCTCGACAACCGGGTCGCCGAGCAGGAACAGCCGGATGAGTGTGCCGAGCTCACCGGCCGTTTTCGAGGCCCGCCGAACGGGGACCGGCTCGCCCCGATCGAGTGCCGCATGTGCGGCGGGCCCGAGTGCTTCGCTGATCGATTCAACGGTGAATCCGACGCGGTCGAGGGCATCGCGCAGGCTCGGAGCGAGCACCGCAAGCGGCGATGGGGAAATCGGCATAGGAATAATGCACACCATGGGAAGACGAACCCGCAAACGCGCGCGCTTGAACACACAGCCGGAGCGCACCGACGTGATCGCCAACGACGACGAGCCGCGCCGCCCGCTGTGGCCCTTCTTCGGTGCTTTCGCGATCTTCGCGCTGGTGCTCGGGTACATCTTCCTGACCGGCGAGCGGGGCGACTCCGGGCCGACGAACGCGCAGAAGATCCGCACGCTCACCGAGCAGTACGTCGCTGCGCACAACGCCGGGGACACGGCCCGACTGAAGCAGCTCAGCTGTGCCGGGCTCGCCGACAAGGACGCGCCGCTGAACGGTGAGCCGACGGGCATCTCGATCGCGCGCATGCGTTCGGAGAGCCCGGAGCCCGGCATTGCCAAAGCAGACGTGAAGCTGAGCTACCAGGGCAAGGACAAGGACACCGAGTGGTGGTACAAGCCCGAGGGTGCCGGCTGGCTCGTCTGCCACAAATGATGAGTTGACGTCAGCCCGCACTCATTGGTAAATAACGGTGTAGGTCATGAGTGTCAGCGCCAAGCCCCGGCTCGCTGACCGGCAACCCTCCTCCGCTGGTGGGGTGCTCCGGGTGACGACCTGGCCGCAGTCCAAATAGGTTGCGGCAAGCGCGGATTCCCAAGAAAGGGTGAGTAGCTGTGAGCTACGCAGGTGACATCACGCCGCAGCAGGCGTGGGATCTTCTCGCGGAGGACCCGGATGCGGTTCTCGTCGACGTCCGGACTGATCGGGAGTGGCAGGTCATCGGTGTGCCCGATACCACGTCGATCGATCGCCGCACGCTCTTCATCGAGTGGACCAACTCGTATGGCGAGCGCAACCCGGACTTCATCGACGAACTCAAGGCCGCCGGCCTGACCGGTCCCGTCGTGTTCTTGTGTCGTTCGGGCAACCGTTCGGTGGGCGCGGCCACGGTCGCAACCGCCGCGGGAATCGCCCCGTCCTACAACGTTCTCGAGGGCTTCGAGGGACGCTTCGCACCGGGCTGGAAGTCGATTCTTCCGTGGAAAGAGCAGGAGAAATGACCCGACCCAAGGGTGGCGCTTTCGATCGTTCCCTGCCGGAGAACGTCGGTCCGGCGACTAAGGCGGTTCGCGGCGGGCTGAACCGCTCCGGTTTCGAGGAGACCTCGGAGGCCCTCTACCTCACCTCGGGCTTCGTTTACGAGAACGCTGAGACGGCGGAGGCATCCTTCACCGGCGACATAAGCCACTTCATGTACTCGCGCTTTGGCAACCCAACTGTCGCGATGTTCGAAGAACGCCTGCGTCTCATCGACGGTGCAGAGGCGTGCTTCGCGACGGCGAGCGGAATGTCCGCGGTGTTCACGGCGCTGGGCGCGCTGCTCAGCGCGGGTGATCGGCTGGTTGCGGCGCGCAGCCTCTTCGGGTCGTGCTTCGTGGTGTGCAATGAGATCCTGCCGCGCTGGGGAATCGAGACCGAATTCGTCGACGGCGAAGACCTCGAGCAGTGGGAGGCGGCGCTGTCGAAGCCGACCACCGCCGTTTTCTTCGAGACCCCGTCGAACCCGATGCAGGCCCTCGTCGACGTTCGCAAGGTCGCGGAACTGGCGCACCAGGCCGGCGCAAAGGTCGTGCTGGACAACGTCTTCGCGACGCCACTGCTGCAGAAGAGCTTCGACCTCGGAGCGGACGTCGTCGTGTACTCGGGCACAAAGCACATCGACGGCCAGGGTCGCGTCCTCGGCGGCGCAATTCTGGGTTCTTTCGAATACATCGACGGCCCGGTCAAGACGCTCATGCGGCACACGGGCCCGTCGTTGAGCCCGTTCAACGCCTGGACGCTGCTCAAGGGCCTCGAGACCATGCCGCTGCGCGTGCGTCAGATGAACCAGTCCGCCCAGCAGATCGCCGAGTTCCTCGCGCCGCACCCGCGGATCAAGTGGGTCAAATACCCGTATCTGCCGTCGCACCCGCAGTACGAGCTCGCGAAGTCGCAGATGTCGGGCGGCGGCACGGTCGTGACGTTCGAGCTCGATGCACCGGCGGAGTCCGCCAAGGACGCCGTGTTCGAGGTCCTCAACAAGCTGCGGATCATCGACATCTCGAACAACCTCGGCGATGCGAAGACCCTCATCACCCACCCCGCGACCACGACGCACCGCGCCATGGGCCCGGAAGGTCGGGCCGCGGTCGGTATCACCGACGGCGTCGTGCGCATCTCGGTGGGTATCGAGGACGTCGAAGACCTGATCGACGATCTGAAAACAGCACTGGGCTGAGACCGGTCGCGCTGACATGATTGCCTGATGGCGACGATTTTCCTGCAGCGCACCATCAAGGCGCCGGTCGAGGACGTCTTCGACGCGTACGTCGATCACGCTTCGTGGATCGAGGTCCCCGGCGTCTTTCTGGCGAAGGTCGTGCGTCCAGGGGACATCGAGCCCAACGGGCTCGGTGCGATCCGGGAGATCGCCGCGCCGGGCGCCTGGTTCCGGGAGGCGATCACCGCGTTCGACCGTCCGCACCGGATGGAATACAAGGTGCTGAAGTCGGTCCCGCCGCTTCGCCACGACCTCGGCCTGGTCGAGTTCCGGCAGGCCGCCGACGGCACTCTGGTGAGCTGGACGTCGCACTTCCACAGCAAGATTCCGTTCACAGACGGACTGCTGAAGCAGGTGGGAACGCAGATCTTCAGCCTGATCCTGCGAACGATCGACAAGCGCCTGACCGCGAAGGTCTAGGCGTCGTCCGAGATTCCGCCGAACGGGTCTTCGGTGCGTCCCACGAGGTCGGCGACCGATTCCATGACCGCAGTCGGGCGGTAGGGGAACCGTTCCATCGATTCCTTCGTCGAGATTCCGGTCATGACGAGGATCGTGCGGAGGCCGGCTTCGAGCCCGGATACGACGTCGGTGTCCATCCGGTCGCCGATCATGAGTGTGTGCTCCGAGTGCGCGCCGATCGCACGCAATGCGGACCGCATCATGAGCGGGTTTGGCTTGCCGACGTAGTAGGGCTCCTGGCCCGTCGCCTTGGTGATGAGTGCGCAGACCGCACCCGTCGCCGGCAGGGAGCCATCGCGTGACGGCCCCGTCGGATCCGGGTTCGTCGCGATGAACCGAGCGCCCTTCTCGACGAGCCGAATGGCTGTGGTGATCGCTTCGAACGAGTAGTTCCGCGTCTCTCCGATCACCACGTAGTCGGGATCGGAGTCGGTGAGGATGTAGCCGATCTCGTGCAGTGCCGTCGTGAGGCCGGACTCGCCGACCGTGTACGCGGTCCCCTCGGGACGCTGGCTGTTGAGGAAGTGTGCCGTGGCGAGCGCCGACGTCCAGATCGACGACACCGGGATGTCGAGGCCGGTGCGGGTCAGGCGCGCCTGCAGATCGCGCGGCGTGCGGATCGAGTTATTGGTCAGGACCATGAAGGGCGTTTTGTTGTGGCGCAGCTCGCCGATGAACTCATCGGCGCCTGGGACGAGGTGTTCTTCGTGGATGAGAACGCCGTCCATGTCCATGAGGTAGGAAAGTCCCATACCTCCACAATGGCACTGATCCGTGAACAACCGAGGAAGGCGGGGTGAATCCGTGGCTGGATATTCGGCGACCCCGCAGATTCGGAAATTGGGGATCAAGCCTGAACATATTCTCGTCATTCACGGGCCGGATGCCGACTGGGCTTTGGACGACTCACCGGTGGAACCGATGTCGAATTCTTCGTCGGCGGATGTCGTGCTCGCCTTCGTTCGAGAAGCAGCCTTGATCGACGGCACAGTTGAGAAGTTCCAGCAGGTGATCTTCCCTGCGGGTGCCCTGTGGATCGCCTGGCCGCGAAAGGCCGGCGGCCACGTCAGCGACGTCAATGAGAATCTCATTCGCAATTCCGCACTGGCCCGCGGACTCGTCGACGTCAAGGTCGCCGCGATCGACGAGGATTGGTCCGGATTGAAGCTCGTGTGGCGGAAAGAAAATCGCTGATCCGCGCGGGAGATTGATCCCGATCGGACAGCGACTGAAACTGGGCCGGTGCCCGGAATCAGTCGGAAGAAGCGCTACGACCGCCGACGGCGAACCCGCGTCGCATCCCGCGTCAACGACCTGACGGACGTCCAGTGGACCGACCTCGTGACGGCGTGGGGTTCGTGCGCGTACTGCGACGGCACTGACACCCAGTTCCAGAAGGACTGCGTTCAGCCGATCTCGCGCGGTGGCCGGTACACGTTCAGCAACGTCGTGCCGGCGTGCCGCTCGTGCAACGCGAGTAAGTGCAATTTCGAGGTGACGAGCTGGTTGCGCCGAAAGCGATACGACGAGAAGCGTTTTCTGGAGAGGTTCGTTTCCATCAACATCGGTGGTACGACAGAGGAATGACTGTGAACCTCGCTGGAGCCCGCGTGCTCCTGACCGGTGCAACGGGTGGCCTCGGCCATGCCATGGCGCGGGCACTGCACGCCAAGGGCGCGAACCTCGTGCTGACCGGCCGCCGGACCGATGTGCTGGAGCCGCTCGCCAATGAACTCGGCGCACGGGCGATCGCGGCCGATCTGTCGACTGTCGAGGGCGTGCAGAAGCTCCTCGGGGAGGCGGGCGAGGTCGACGTCCTCATCGCCAACGCGGCACTTCCCGGTATGGGACAACTCACCGACCTCACCGTCGAAGAGATCGATCGGAATCTCGCGGTCAACCTGCGGACGCCGATCGTGATGGCACACGCGGTCATCCCCACGATGGTGGCCCGCGGCGCCGGACACATCGTCTTCATCGGCTCGGTGTCCGGCATCGTCGCGTCTCCCGGGGCGGCCATGTACAACGCGACGAAGTTCGGCCTGCGGGGCTTCTCCGCCGCATTGCGCCAGGACCTGCACTCTGCGGGCGTGGGTGTCTCCATTGTCGAGCCGGGCTTCGTCCGCGACGCCGGCATGGCCGTCGACGGCGGCCTCATCGACAACCTCCCGCGCGGCGCTCGCACCGTGAGCCCCGAGCAGGTCGGGGACGCCGTGGTTCGCGCGATCACGAAGAACAAGGGCGAAATCGTCATCGCACCGGGTGAGCTGCGCGTGGCTTCCGCATTCGGCCAGCTCGCGCCGGAGATCAACGCAAGGATTCAAAGGCTCAGCGGCGCCGCCGATCTGATGGCCAAGACCGTGGGCGGGAAGAACTGATGATGCCGCTTCGCCTCGGATTCAAAGCTTCAGCAGAACAGTTCGGCCCCCGCGAACTCGTCGAGATCGCGGTCCTCGCCGAGCAACACGGTATGGACAGCGCGACGGTCAGCGACCATTTCCAGCCGTGGCGGCACAAGGGCGGGCATGCCCCGTTCTCGATCGCGTGGATGGCCGCGGTCGGCGAGCGGACCGAGCGGATCATGCTCGGTACCTCGGTCATGACGCCGACGTTCCGCTACAACCCGGCGGTCGTGGCGCAGGCGTTCGCGACGATGGGCTGTCTGTATCCCGGCCGGGTCATGCTCGGTGTCGGAACCGGCGAAGCGCTCAACGAGATCGCGACCGGATTCATCGGTGAGTGGCCGGAGTTCAAGGAGCGATACGCGCGGTTGCGTGAATCGATCAAGCTCATGCGTGAGCTCTGGACGGGCGACCGCGTCGATTTCGACGGCGAGTATTACCTCACCAAGGGTGCGAGCATTTACGACGTTCCCGAGGGGGGCATCCCGGTGTACATCGCCGCGGGCGGACCGCTCGTCGCGAAATATGCAGGTCGGGCGGGCGACGGTTTCATCTGCACGTCCGGCAAGGGTATGGATCTGTACACCGAGAAGCTGATTCCGGCCGTGAAGGAGGGTGCGGAAGCGGCGGGTCGAGACGTCGAGACGATCGATCGGATGATCGAGATCAAGCTGTCGTACGAGACCGACCGTGAAACCGCGCTGGAGAACACGCGGTTCTGGGCTCCGCTGTCGCTCACTCCGGAGCAGAAGCACAGCATCGACGACCCGCTCGAGATGGAGGCTGCCGCCGACGCGCTGCCGATCGAGCAGGTGTCAAAGCGGTGGATCGTGGGTACGGATCCCGATCAAGTCGTCGAGGAAATCAAGCAATACGTCGATGCGGGGCTCAATCACCTGGTGTTTCACGCCCCGGGTCACGATCAGCAAAGGTTTCTGGAACTGTTCGCTCGCGATCTCGCGCCACGTTTGCGCCGTCTGAGCTGATCGAGCATGCTGCACGACCAGCACCCCTATTAGGATGTCGTGCAGAGGAGCTGTCGTGCCAGAAAGCAATCTGGAACAAGCACAGGCTCGGATTCGCACCGACCTGTCGGCTGAACTTGCGGCTGAGGGACTCGAAGATCCCCAGCTGGTGGGGCAGGGCGGCTTCGGTGTCATCTACCGTTGCCGTCAGCCCGGCCTGGATCGCACCGTTGCCGTCAAAGTCCTCAATGCCAATTCCGATGAAACCGAACGCTCCCGATTCGTCCGCGAACAGCAGGCGATGGGCCGACTGTCGGGCCATCCGTACATCATTCAGGTGCACCAGGCCGCGGTGACGCTGGCCGGACGGCCGATCATCGTCATGCCGTACCACCAGCGCGGCTCGCTCGACGCCATGATTCGGGAGCAGGGCGCGATGCCCGTCGTCGACGTGATCAATCTCGGTGTGAAGCTGGCGGGTGCCCTGGCGTCCGCGCATCGCGCCGGGATTCTTCATCGTGACGTCAAGCCGGCGAACGTCCTGATCACCGACTTCGGTGAGCCGCAGTTGTCAGACTTCGGCGTATCCCGGGTGGCCGGCGGAGACTCGACGATCGAGGACCTCATCGTCGGTTCGCCGAGCTACACGGCTCCAGAACTCATGCGCGGCGGAGAACCGACCATCGCGTCGGACATCTTCGCTCTGGCCGCGACGCTGTACACCGCGCTCAACGGTTCGCCGGCATTCGCGCGCAACAGCGGCGAGAATCCGTTGGCCCATCTGAATCGCATCGCGAATCAACCGACACCTCCGCTGCGCCCGGCGGGCGTTCCCGATTCCGTTGCGGCGGTAGTGGAATGGGCGATGGCGCGAAACCCTGGCAATCGCCCGCACTCGGCGGAGGAGTTCGGGGAGCAATTGCGGTCCGCGGGCCTTTCGCTAGGGTTGCCGGTCGTGAGTCTCCTTGTGCCCAGCCCCGAGGACGAACTTCGCCACGACGTGGCGGAAGTGCCGACGCCGACATCACACACCAACCGCGCGCCAATTTCGGCGACCAAGCTCCGGCCGCCCGTGATGAACCGGTCGATGGTCGTCCGGCAGCACGCACTCGAATTGCTGCGCAAGAACCGCGGGAAGCTGCTTGCGTTCATCCACGGCTCGGCGGGTTTCGGCAAGACGAGCCTGGCTGCGCAGTGGGTCACCGAACTCGAGAACAGCGGAGTGCCGGTGGCGTGGCTGTCGCTCGATGAGGACGACAACATCGCCCCGTGGTTCCTCGCGCACCTGGTGGAGTCGATCGAACAGGTTCTGCCGAATATCGCCGAGGACATGGGCCGGGAACTCGCGGTCGAACGGTACGCACTCACCACGCTCGTCAACCGGCTGCATGCGACGTCGCAGCCGCTGGCGATCGTCCTCGATGACTGGCATCGCGTCACGAGCCCGGAGACCCGAAATGCCGTCAGCTACCTCATCGAGCAGGGTTGCCACCACCTGCAACTCATCGTGACGAGCCGAAACCGGCTGGGTCTGCCGCTCGCGACGCTGGGAGTCCGCGGCGAACTCGTCGAGATCACCTCGAGCGAGCTCAAGTTCGACTTCGACGAATCCCGCCAGCTGCTGTGCGATCACTGGGGGCTCGAACTCGGTGAGACCGACGTCGCCAAGCTCGAAGAATCGACCGACGGTTGGGCGGCCGCGCTGCAGCTTGCGTCGATCGCATTGCACGTACACCCCGACCCGAGCGAGCTGATCACGCGGATCTCCGGTCACAGCCGGGCGCTCGGTGAGTATCTGACCGAGAACGTACTGAACGGCCTCGATCTACCGATTCTCGATTTTCTCCTCGCGACGTCGATCCCCGAGAAGATCTGCGCGGGTCTCGCCGGTGCATTGAGCGGCCATCTCGGCGCGCAGACGATGCTCGAAGAGATCGAGGACCGCGACCTCTTCCTGTTCCGTTTGGACGAAGAGGGCGATTGGTTCCGCTACCACCACCTGTTCAGCGATTACCTGCGCCGTCGGCTCGAACGCGACCAGCCGGATCGCTACGTCGAAGTGCATCGGCGTGCCGCGCAATGGTTTTCGATGCGCAAGATGCATTCGCAGGCGGTGCATCACTGGCTGGCGGCAGGTGAGGTCGAGAGGGCGGCGGTCCTCGTCGAGCAGGTGTCGACCGAACTCGTCGAGCAGGGCCAATACCCGACAGTCGTCGGTCTGAGCGAGAAGCTTCCGACGGCCGCGATCGCGAACCGGATCGTGCTGCAGATCAACCTGTCGTGGTCGCATGTTCTGTTGCAGCATGTCGACGAACTGATGGCTTGTATGGGCCGGGTCGAGGCGCTGCTGCGCGACGCTCCGGACACCCAGGAACGACAGAATCAGCTCGACGAAGTCCAGGTCATCTGGGCGTGTGCGGCAGTGTTCACCGACCACGTCGAGGGCCTGCCGGAGAAGATGGCCGACGTTCTCTCGCGCAAGGAGTATCTGCGGCCGTGGCTCGTGGTCGTGGCGGCGAATATCGCAGGATTCCTGGCGCTGCAGCGGTTCGAGTTCGCTGAGGCCAGGGCCTGGCGGCGTTGGTCGGAGCCGTTGCATCATCTGTCGACGGGCCAGCACTCGGCGAGCTATGCGAATTTCGTCTCCGGCCAGGCGTCGTTCGACGAGCTGGACCTGCAGTCCGCGGAAACCGACCTGCGGCGGGCCATTCAGCTGGCAGAGCCATCGCCGGGTGCGGCCAACTATGCGACCCGGTTGTTCGGCGCTCCGCTGGGCGAGGTTCTGTACGAGCAGGGACACCTCACCGCCGCCAAGGCGCTGCTCGACGACAGCGCCGATCTCGGAATCGAGGGTGGGCTCGTCGACTTCATGATCGCGTCGTTCGCCATCGGCGCACGTGTCAACGAGCTCCTCGGCGAAGACCCGACGCCGCGCCTCGAGGCCGGAGTCGCGGTCGCCCGTGCGCTCGGCGTGCGCCGACTCGCCGCGGCGATCGATAAGGAACGCGCGCGTCTCGGGCTGAGCCAGATTCCGGAGACGGTCGGCGAGCCCGGGGAGAGCGGTATCGCCACCAAGATCTCGGAGCTGAACGAGAAGGCTGCGATCCGGCGGTTGCTCACGACCGGCGAAGCGAACGCGGCGGTCGAACGAGCAACCGAGTTGTACCGCTCGATCGATGCCGAACGTCGTCCACGATCGGCGCTGCATGCTCGGCTGCTGCTCGCGGAATGCCTCTTCGCCGCCGAGACCACCGAGGAAGCGCAGTTGCTCGTGCGGTCGGCCATCGAATTGTGTGCACGACTGGGACTCAAGCGACCGCTCCTCGACACCGGGACACGCGTGCGGGACTACGTCCTTGGACGTCCATCTGGACTGTCCGACAACGCGACCGATTTTCTCGCGGTCGTCGCCGATTGGGACTGAACCCTTTGACGGAACCGCATAAGCTCGCCAGCATGGCCGATCAGCCCCGCATCTCGAGCGTGTATGTCGTTTCACCGGAAGGGGATACCGGCAAGTCCACCATTGCCCTGGGGCTATTGCATTCCCTTGGTGCGACCGCTGCGCGCGTCGGTGTCTTTCGTCCGGTGGCCCGTTCGTCGAACGAGCCGGACTACATCGTCGAGCTCCTCCTCGACCACATCAGCGCCGACCTCGACTACGACGACATCCTCGGCGTCACCTACGAACGGGTGCACGAAGACCCCGAGGCGGCGCTGAGCGAGATCGTCATGCGATATCACGCGGTCGCCGAGCGCTGCGATGCCGTCGTCATCGTCGGTAGCGACTACACCGACGTCGCCTCGCCCAGCGAACTGAACTTCAATGCACGCATCGCGGTGAATCTCGGGGCTCCCGTGCTCCTCGCCGTGAGCGGGGCCGGGCGCACCGCCGACGATGTGCTGCAGGTCGTTCAGATGTGCCAGTCCGAACTCGTTCTCGCGCATGCGCACCTCGTGGCGGTCATCGCCAACCGGTGCCAGCCGGACGAGCTCGAGAAGACCGAGAAGGCGTTGGCCGCCCTCGACGTGCCGGCGTGGTGCCTGCCCGAGGTCGACTTGCTCAAAGCGCCGACGATGGCGGAACTGCAGACCGCGATCGACGGCGAGCTCTACAGCGGTGACCCCGAGCTGCTCCAGCGCGAGGCGCTGCGGGTGATGGTCGGCGGCATGACGGCCGAGCACATTCTCGAGCGGCTGACCGACGGCGTCGTCGTGATCTGCCCGGGGGACCGTTCGGACGTGATCCTCAGCCTGGTCAATGCGCATGAGGCAGAAGGATTCCCGTCGCTGTCGGGAATCATCATGAACGGGGCGCAGCTGCCACACCCGGCCATCGCCCGCCTTATCGAGGGCATCAAGCCCAAGCTTCCGATTCTCACCACCTCGCTCGGCACGTTCGACACCGCACATGCGGCCGCACGAACGCGGGGCCGGATGGCGGCGGGATCGCTGCGCAAGGTCGACACGGCGCTGAGCCTCATGGAGCAGCGCGTCGACGCGGCGGCGATTCTCGAACGCATCGGGGTGGCCATCCCGCAGGTCGTCACGCCGCAGATGTTCGAGTACCAGCTCATCAACCGAGCCCGCGCGAAGCGTCGGCACATCGTCCTTCCCGAGGGCGACGACGACCGGATCCTGCGGGCCGCGGGTCGTGTGCTGCAACGCCAGATCGCGGACCTCACGATTCTCGGCGAGGAACACATCGTGCGGGCTCGCGCCGCCGAACTCGGCGTCGATCTGACCGGCGCGCGCGTGCTGTGTCCGGGGGAGTCGGAATACACCGAAGAATTCGCGGTCAAGTACACCGAGCTGCGCAAACACAAGGGCATGACGCTCGACCGGGCTCGCGAGACGATGGCGGACATCTCGTACTTCGGCACGATGATGGTCGCCACCGGCATGGCGGACGGCATGGTGTCCGGTGCCGCCCACACCACGGCTCACACGATTCGACCGTCGTTCGAGATCATCCGCACCGAACCCGGCGTCTCGACAGTCTCGAGTGTCTTCCTCATGTGCCTGGCCGACCGCGTTCTCGCCTATGGCGACTGTGCGGTGGTACCGGACCCCACCGCCGAACAGCTCGCCGACATCGCGATCTCGTCGGCCGGCACCGCAGCCCGCTTCGACATCGAACCGCGCGTGGCGATGCTCAGCTACTCGACCGGCGAATCGGGTTCGGGAGCGGACGTCGACAAGGTGCGTGCGGCGACCGCGATCGTGCGCGAGCGGCGGCCAGACCTGTTGGTCGAGGGACCGATCCAGTACGACGCTGCGATCGATGCCGACGTCGCGCGCACGAAGCTGCCGGACTCGCAGGTCGCCGGCCGGGCCACCGTGTTCATTTTCCCGGACCTCAACACCGGCAACAACACCTACAAAGCCGTGCAGCGCAGTGCCAACGCCATCGCTGTCGGGCCGGTTTTGCAGGGTCTGCGCAAGCCGGTCAACGACCTGTCGCGCGGTGCGCTCGTTCAGGACATCGTCAACACGGTCGCGATCACCGCGATCCAGGCGGGTGAATAGTGACTCAGGTACTGGTTCTCAACTCGGGTTCGTCGTCGGTCAAGTACCAACTCGTCGACGCCGAGTCCGCGGATGTACTGGCCAACGGACTCATCGAGCGGATCGGTGAACCTGGCGGCCTGCCCAACCACAAGGCAGCGCTCGCGCAGGTCCTCAACGAGCTCGACCTCAGCGGGGTCGCCGCGGTGGGACACCGGGTTGTCCATGGTGGCGAGGTGTTCTACCAGCCCACCCTCATCGACGATGCCGTGGAGACCGCGATCGAGGAGTTGTCGTCGCTGGCGCCGCTGCACAATCCGCCGAACCTCACCGGTATCCGCGCGGCCATGGAGGAACTGCCGAACGTCCCGCACGTGGCCGTTTTCGATACTGCGTTCTTCCACGGAATCCCCAAGGCGGCAAGCACTTACGCCATCGATCGGGATATCGCCGCGAAGTATGGGATCCGGAAGTTCGGCTTCCACGGGACGTCCCACGAGTACGTCTCGAGCGAAGTCGCGAAGTTCCTGGACCGGGACCCCACGCGACTGAACCAGATCGTCCTGCACCTCGGAAACGGGGCTTCCGCCTCGGCGGTCCGTGCGGGGAAAGCCTGTGACACCACGATGGGTCTGACCCCGCTCGAGGGATTGGTCATGGGCACTCGGTCCGGGGACATCGATCCAGGTGCGCTGCTGCACCTCCAGCGAAACGGCGTCGACGTCGACCAGTTGCTGAACCGCCAGTCCGGGTTGAAGGGCTTGTGCGGGGACAACGACTTCCGTCAGGTCGTCGAGCGGATCGATGCGGGCGACCAGGACGCGAAGCTCGCCTACGACGTCTACATCCACCGACTTCGTCGGTATATCGGCGCTTACCTCGTGGACCTCGGCCGCGTCGACGCGATCACCTTCACCGCCGGCGTGGGGGAGAACAGTTCGCCGGTTCGGACGGATGCGCTCAAGGGTCTCGAAGGCTTCGGCATCGTCGTCGACCCCACCCGTAACGCGGTCCGGTCCCGGGAGCCGCGCTACATCTCGCCCGACGGTGCGCAGGTCGCCGTGCTGGTCGTTCCCACGAACGAGGAGCTGGCGATCGCGCGGAAGGCGCTCAAGGCGATCGGCGTCTAGAGGCGGTTCGCCAGCAGGCTCTGTGCGCAGTCGATCACGGTTTCGCGCGCCGGACGCGGCTGCCAGCCGATCGACCGGGCCTTGCGATTGTCGTACGTGTACTGCCGGCCGAGCATCGGAAGAAGTTCGCGCAGTTCGGGATTGGCCTTGGCAAGTCCGCGGATGAGGAAGTCGGGAATCGTCTTCTTCGGAGCTTTCGCGCCGAGCTCACCGAGTTCGTCGCGGATCACCGCGGCGACTTCGGACATCCAGAGGAGTTCCGAGACGGCGATGTACCGCTGGCCGTCGGCTTCGGGAGCCGTCATCGCGCGGATATGGAGATCGGCGACGTCGCGGACGTCGACGATGTTGAGCCCGATCCGCGGCACAGCTGGCATGCCGTTGAGCATGCGGTCGATGATCTGCACAGATCCCTGGTTACCCGAGGACCGCAGCGGGCCGAAAACCGCGCCCGGGAGCACTGTCGTGAGCGAGAGTCCGAGCTCCTCGCCGAGCTTCCACGCTGTCTGTTCCGCGGCGAGTTTGGACCTTCGGTAGTCGTCGATCGTTGCGATCGACGGATTGGTCCAGAGGGTCTCGTCGAAGGCGCCCTTCGAGCCATCGGGCGGCGTCGCGGCTGCGCAACTCGACGTCATCACGACCCGTCCGACACCGGCTTGCGCTGCCGCGCGAAGAACGCGGGCGGTGCCTTCGAGTGCCGGCGTCATCATGTCGACGCCCTGCATCGGGGACGCGACGTGCAGCACAGCCTCGATGCCATTCATGGCGTCTGCCCAGCCGTCGTCGCTGAGCAGGTCTACGTGTGTAAGCGTCAAAGCCGGCCCGAAGATGCCCGTGAGCTTCGTTTCGGAAGCCTCGTTCCGGACGGTCGTGCGGACCTCATGGCCCTGTTCGAGCAGGCCGGAGATGCACCAGCCGGCGACGAACCCGGTTCCGCCCGTGACGAGAACGCGCACGCTCAGCCGAAGTGGCAGACGTAGTCGAGGGTTTCGGTGACCTCGATGTCGAAGCTCGAATCACCCGGTACGGAGAACGATTCGCCGGCTGCGTACTCGTTCCAATGCTGCGATCCCGCGAGGCGGATCTTGCAGCGTCCGGCGTTGATCTCCATGACCTCGGGGGCACCGGTGGTGAACAGAAGCGTTGACGGGAAGATCACGCCGACCGACTTACGTGCGCCGTTGGGCAGGATCACGGTGTGGCTCACGCACTTGCCGTCGAAGTAGACATTGGCCTGCTTGACGACCGAAACATTATCGAACTGGGTCACAGGCGGACACTCTATCGGCCGCTCGCGGGAGCCCGAGGTGGCGCTGGGGCACGTGTCTGGGTGACCATGGGTCAACAAGGTCAAATTCGGTGAAAACAAGGCCGTTCGTTACCGCACAATAGGGGCATAGCGCGCGCGGATCGCGGGCCAACTGGAGGACGTCAGGCTCATGGTGGACAACAGCAATTCCGGCGCCGGGAGCAGTAACCCGAACCCGAATCCAGGCCAGCAGCCGTGGCCGCCGCAGCAGCCTCCAGCCCAGCCCGGGTATGGCCCTACGCCGGGCTACGGTCCGCCGCCCGGATACGGACCGCCCCCGGGTTATGGTCCGCCACAGGGATATGGCCCGCCACAGGGTTACGGTCCTCCGCAAGGCTATGGCCCGCCGCAAGGCTCAGGACCTCATGCGGATCACGGACCGACGCAGAGCTACCCGGCGCCGCACTTCCCGCCGCCGGTACAGGGCGGTTACCCGCAGCACTATCAGTCTCCGGGGCAGTCGTATTACCGCCCGCCACGTCCGAAGCCGAACTTCTCCGACATCCCGACTCGGGACTACGTGCTCGACGGCATCGCTGGGATGGTTCTCGTCTTTGCACTGTTCATGCGCTGGAATCTCCACGTCGGCGTAACCGGGGTCGGGGAGACGAACGCCTGGCTCACCGCGCTGGTGGTGCTCGTCGGACTCGCCTCGATCGCGACCGTCGCGCTCCCGTACATCGTCCGCATGGGCATGCTCGGCCCGTCGACGACGGTAGCTTCGATCGCCAAACTGCGCCTGCTCGGCAACATTCCGCTGGCGTTGATGGTCGTCGGCTTCGTCCTGTGGGACGTCATCGCCGGCTTCACCCATCTCGGCGATTCGCCGTCGCTGGCGGCTGAGGGGCCGGGTCTCTGGATGGCGGCTGCGGGTCTGTTCCTGGCGGCTCAGCCTCGAGCCGCCGAACTGGCGGCGAAGAGTCCGGCGGGGCCGTCGTGGCCGATGGTCGTGAAACTCGCGATGGCGGTGACCGTGGGCCTTGCGGTTCTTTCCGGCCTGCTGTCGATCGTGCTCGTGCTGCAGAGTGAGATCGACGCGTCGGCGTCGGCGAAGACGATTGTCGCGCTGCTGGTCGACACCATCTACTACACCGTTCCGGCGGTCCTCGTTCTGCTCGGATTGCGGAAGAAGTTCCCGGTCTGGCGTTTGACGCTCATCCTGGCCGGAATCGCGTTCCTGACCGGGGCGTTCGTCCTGGCCTTCACGGAATTGTCGGGGCTGGAAGCGTTTGCCGTCGTGTCGTATTTCTGCGTCGTCGGCTGGATCGCCGCGGCAGCAGCTGCGGTCGCTGCGGGCGGCCCGAATGAGACCGGCGCGCATGAGGGCTACATCTGGCTCGATGCCGCTCGTAAAGCGATGCTGCTGATCGCGGTCTTCGCGTTCGGCGGCGCCATTCAGACGATTGTCGGTGCAATCGTTCGCGAGTCGCTGCTGGGTGAATTCGTTCAGTCGCGGGGCCTTGGGTCCTCGATCGCGCTGGCCGTGTTCTCGCTGTTCATCGGTGCCGCCGCGGTTGTCGGGTACCGCGTTCTCGGGCTGAACTACAGCGGCGGCGATCCGCGTCCGTCGCGTGAAGTGACGATCGGAATCGCGCTCGGCATCGTGGTTCTCGCGATCGGTCGGCTCATCACCAACGCCGTCGTGAGCGATCCCTTCGCACTTGTGATGTCCGATCTGTTCATCCCGTTCCTGGCGATCGTGGCTGCCGCATGTCTCGTGGCCGTGAAGCCGACCCGCGAGCTGTACCAGGATCAGCACCTCTTCGCGTCGTTCTCGGCGCCGGCGCGGCCCAGCTACCCGCAGGGATATCCGCAGCAGGGCTACCAGCCGGGGCATCAGCAGGGTTACCAGCCTGGGTATCAGTCGGGTGTTCAGCCCGGCGTCCAGCCGGGCGGGTTCCAGCAGATGCCGCCGACCGGTCCGCCGTCGGGTGGGTTCGAGCAGGTGGGTACGCCACCCGGTGGATTTGAGCAGGTGGCGCAGCCCTCGAGCGGTTCTGACGACGTCACTCAGGTGCATCCACGTGTGCAGCCCGAGCCGGAACGGAAACCGGAACCGGAACCGCAGCCCCAACCGGAACCTGAGCCGGAACCTCAGCCTGAGCCCGAGCCACAACCGAAGCCGGAACCGGAAGCGGAAGTCACGCAGATCCAGCAGACGAAGCAGTTCGACCCGGACGCCGTGGCAGCTGTCGACCCGGGCACGTCGCTGCAGGAGATCGCGCGGTTGGCACAAGACCGCCCCGATCTCCGCCCCTTGCTGGCCGGCAACCCGAGCACGTACCCGGCACTTCTCGATTGGCTTGCAGCCCTTGGAGATCCGGACATCAACGCGGCTCTGCAGAAGCGCGGGCGGTAGCCGCCGGTCAGCCCAGCAGGTCGACCACTGGTGTCGTTCGGTCGAGATCGATGCCCTGCTCCTTGGCTGTCGTCTCGAGGAGCGATATCAGCGAGGCGGTCAGCAGGCTCACGATCTGCTCGGCCGGGGCATTCGGGCTGGTGCGCCAACTGCTGACCACACCGTCGACGAAGCCGATCGTCCCGTAAGCCATCGGTCGCGCCGGTGCGATGTCTGCTCCGGTGCGGGACAGCGCGCTCACGAACAAGGTGGTGAGCGCCGAACTGATCTGTCCGCGCGCGCCGCTGACTGCCGGCTTGTCGACGCCGGTGCCGAGGAAATGGTGCAGTCGCGGATGCTTTTCGGTCCACAGGACGTACGTCGTGACGGCGTGGGCGATGGCCTCGCCGACGGTGCCTGCCGGCTGCAATGACGGCAGGAGTTCGGCCATGAGGATCTTCAGGATGCGCCGGCGGATCTGCTCGTCGAGGTCGGCTCGATCTTTGAAATGCCGGTAGACGACGGGCCTCGGCAGTCCGGTCTGTGCCGCGATGGCCTGGACGGAGAAGTCGACGCCGGACTCTTCGATGACCGCGATCGCCGAATCGAGAATGCGCGCTCGACGTTGTTCCTTGTGCTCGTCCCAGCGTTGGGAGCGACCGTCAGAGGTCGTTGACTGTGACACGGTGTAACACTAACATTTGGTGTGACGCCAGTCACGCTCAATGTCGTGCGAGAGAGGTCCTGAGATGACCGAACAGTCCGTCCTACCGGTTGAATCCTTCGCTGCACGCCTGCTTTCCGGCTCAGTGAAGAAGTCGTACGACCCCGTCGTCGACATCGACTGGGACGCGCCCCTCGATCCGGATCGGATGTTCTTGCCGCCCGAGGTCATCAGCCTGTACGGCACCTCGATGTGGGCGCAGATGAGCGAGGTCCAACGGCGGGAGCTATCTCGCCAGGAGCTCGCGAACGCGTTGACCGTCGGGCTCTGGTTCGAGAATGTCCTCAATCGGATTCTGTTGCGGGAGTTGCTCACCGACGATCCGACGTCGAATCATGCGCATTACACGCTCACCGAGATGGGTGACGAATGCCGGCACATGGTGATGTTCGGGCGGCTCATCAGTCAGATCGAGGCGCGACCCTACCGAATGAAGGCGCCCATGCGCGTGGTCGCGCGGGCACTGCCGAGCGTTCTTCGTGGGCCGATGGTGTGGGTCGGCGCGCTGCTCGGCGAGGAGATCTTCGACGCGATCCAGCGCAAGACCCTCGACGATCCTGATCTGCAGCCGGTCGTCTCGCGGGTCATGCGCGTCCACGTTTCCGAGGAAGCGCGGCACATCAGCTTCGCGCGGGATTCGTTGTCCCGGCAGGTCGGTGAGCTTTCGCGGGCGCAACGCGCCTATGTGCAGAGTCTGGTCGCCGTCGCGGCGCCGATCTTCCTGTGGCTGCTGACGAATCCCGCGATCTACCGCCGCGTGGGACTCGATGCGAAGAAGGCGAAAGCCGAGGCACTCGCGAACCCGCATTTCCGGCAGACCCGGCAGTACGGTTTCGCGAGTCTGGCGGAGTTCCTCGATCGCAATGGCCTTCTCGGTCGCGCCGGCCGGCGGTCGTGGCGGGCGTGTGGGTTCATGGCATGAACGATCCCGACTATCGCGGACCGGCCGTTCTGTCGGTGGATGGCGACGACTTTCCGGTGATGGCGGTCCTTGCCGGCCATCTCGACCCGATCGACGGAAAGTTTCATTGGTTCGGGCGCATCAGCGGCCCGAAGCTGCCGAATCCAGGTCGCATGTCGGCGCACGTCACGATCGGCCCGGAGTCCCGCGCGGTTCGCCTCGAGGAGCGCGATCCGTGGGGAAATCTCCGCGTCAGCGGAGTTGGTAGTCCGCCATATGGGATGGGAGAACTGACGTCGCGATGATGTGCATTTACAGTCGTTGACATGCAAGGTGACGGCAACGGTTGGTCGCTGAGTGCGGACGGAAGTCGCCGCTGGGGCAAGCACGGCGCGGCCGGTCTGCTGTTGCGGGCTCCGCTGAGCAACGGCGAACCCGCGGTGCTGCTGCAACATCGAGCGCCGTGGAGTCACCAGGGCGGCACTTGGGCGCTTCCCGGCGGCGCACGCGACAGCCACGAGTCCGAGGCGGATGCGGCACTGCGTGAGGCGCACGAAGAGACCGGGATCGAGACGGCAGCGGTCCGCGTGCGTGCGGAAATGGTGACCTCGAACCTCGATGGCATCTGGACCTATACGACCGTCATCGCCGACACGTCCCACCCGCTCGACGTCGTGCCGAACGCGGAGAGCGAGGAACTGCGATGGGTTCGGGAGGATGACGTGCTGTCCCTGCCTCTCCACCCAGGATTTGCACAGGCATGGCCCGCCTTGCGGCTTGCCGAAACCGTCTCGGCAACCGACGGTGACCTGCCCAGAGTCGAAAAGCGCGACGATATCTTCGTGTGGGTCACGGCGCGCTGAGCTGCGACGCACCGGCGAAATCGCACAACTTTCGCCGAGCGCGGAACCCTCCTCGCGGGCGCGCGTCAGTGAAGGTATGAAAAACACTTCGCTCGCGCAGGTCCTGACCAACCAAGACGGCGTCATCTCGCTCCAGCAGGCATTTTCGTGCGGTCTCAGCGACGCGGCGGTGCGCTGGAAACTCACCTCGGGCTCGTGGCGCAGGATCTCCTCGGGGATCTTCCACTCGACGGACTTCCGTTTCTCACCCTCCGCGCGTCTCCACGGAGCCGTCCTCGCGGCTGGGGAAGGGGCGGTCGTCTTCGGACCGAGCGCGGCCTGGTGGCTGGGACTACTGCCGTCGGCGCCGCTCATTCCGTGGATCACCATCCCGTCGGCGCGTCTGGTCCGACGAAGCGAGTCGTTGATCGTTCGCCGTCGCAACCTCGACCGACGCGATGTCACGCGCGTTCGCGGCGTCGATGTCACGACCCCCGAGCTGACGGTTCTCGAAACCGCCGTCGAGATTCCGGAAGGGTCCGCATTTCTCGACCAGATGCTTCTCCAGCGGGTGGCGCTCGGCGATCTGATCGATGTCCATGAGCGCAACGTCGGTCGTCGTGGTTCGACGTGCTCGAAGCGGCTTCTCGTCATGGCCACGACGGGCGGCATCGAGGAGGCGCGCCGGCGGCTCATCAAGACGATTGCGCAGGCCGAACTGCCGGGATGGGAGGAACGAGTGGTCGTCGGGGGCTACTCGTTCGATGCCGGATTCCCCGCCGAACGCATCGGCATCGAAGTCGATGGCTGGGCGTCTCATCCGCAAGCACGCGACGCGCGCATCGACTCTCGGCGCCACAACATGCTCATTGCCGCCGGCTGGTCGATTCTCCGGTTCGACTGGCATCGACTCGACGGGGATCCGGCAGGCGTGCTCGCCGAGATCCGGTCCGTGCTGACGACGCGCCAGCGTCGAGTCGGGGTGCGCTAGATGAGCGCGGTTTTCAGCTCCCGGGCGGCTGCTTCGGGATCGGCGGCCTCGGTGATCGCGCGAACCACCACGATTCGACTCGCTCCGGCCGCGACGACCTGCTCGACATTGGTCGTGTCGATCCCGCCGATCGCGAACCACGGGTGCACCGGCTTCCGGGCCGCGGTGGATTCGACGAGAGCCAGTCCGCTTGGGGCGCGGCCGGGCTTGGTCGGGGTTGCCCATACCGGACCGACGCAGAAGTAGCCGGTCTCCGGGTCGGAATCCACGAGGTGAGCCTGGTCGTCGTTGTTCGTCGAACGTCCGATGATGACGTCGGTTCCGAGGATCTCGCGCGCGTATGCGACGGGGAGATCCTTCTGCCCGAGATGAAGAACGTCGGCCTGCGCCGCGAGAGCGAGGTCGGCGCGGTCGTTCACCGCGAACAATGCGTCGTGTCGGCGCGCAGCCGAACCGATGATCGCGAGCGCACCGAGCGCTTCGGTGATTTCGAGCGGCCC
>JAJFUQ010000251.1 GCA_021372355.1 Nocardiaceae bacterium
CTTCGCGTTGATCGCTCGTCGTCGTCCGGCGACTGACGTATGCGGTGCAGGACTCAGATAGTGGCCTCGTCGACGGGTGTTGTCGCCGCTTCAACTTCGGGGTTGTCCATCTCGACTAGTCCCTCCTCAATGGAGATGACCGGAATGAACTCGACGAGCGCTGCGGGATCACCGGTCTGGTCGTAGTCGCGCAGTAGGCGAATGTAGGGTTCTCGGTCGATGTCCCAGTCGTATGCGAGCAACGGGCCGAATCCGGATTGTGCTGCGAGAAAAACAAGTTCGGCGAGGAGTCGTGTCACGCGTCCATTGCCGTCGACAAATGGATGGATGTGCACGAGGGCCGCGTGGGCTGCGATTCCGAGCGTGCGGGCGTTGATTCCTGTGTTGTGGTCCCACTGATAGCTGAGGTTGTCGAGTGTGGTGCGCATTTCGACAGCGATGCGTTCGGGGGCGATGCCGATGTTGGTTTCGCGTGAGCGTTGACGACCGCCCCATTCCCAGATGGGGGCATAGAGGCGGCGGTGGAGTTCTCGGACGAAGTGATCGGTCAGTAGTTCGCGGACTGGGATGTTCCAGTTGAGGAGCGTTTCATACCATTCGTCGGCGACTTCGTTTTGGAGCTGTTGTTCGAGGTCGTAGAGGTCCGCCTTGCGGATCGGGTCACCGAGGGTCTCGCGTGCTTCAGGGGTGAGGGCTTGGGCTTCTTCTTCGGTGACGAGGGTTTCGCCGTAGTCCGGTTCGAAGGTCATCGAGCCTTGGCGGACCGTACGAACTTCTCGGCCTTGGATGAGCGAACGTGGTCGGCGGGAACGACGCGTTGCTCTAACCGGGCTGACGTCCTTGTGGAGCGCACGACGAACTGGCGGCGGGCGTTCGCGGAGATTGCCTTTTTGTTCATCGTTCCTCCTTGGTGCCAGTGTAGCGGGCTGCCTGCAGAGGGACCCGGGCTCTCGCTGCACCCAGGATCGAGCACGTCGGCAACTCGGAAAACTTTCAATCAAATAACGCACAGCGTGTTCTTGTCATTCAAACAGCCGAATCCCCGCAGCCACATTCTTCAGTCCACAACCTATGTCGCTCTATCGTAACCGATGTGCCTAAAGTGACTGGAGTGTCAAACCATGAACCATCTTACTGAGAAACCGGCGCGTTCGACGCCTACTTGGTCAGCACGCACTATCACCATTGCGATGACAGCGGTCGCAATCATCGTGGGAACTCTAACTCCTTCGAACACGCCAGCTGCAAATGCTGAGGGTGGCCAATCTGGCCCAGTCTGCTCGGATGTCAGAATCATCGGACTTGCGGGCTCCGGTGAACGCAAGAATCCAAATGAGCACAGAGGGATGGGTCGGTACGTCGACGAAACAGTCAAGTTCTTGGAAGATAGCCTAAGGAATAAGGGTTATACGGTTTCCGTAACCGCAGTTCCATATCAAGCAATGGCCGTGCCCCCATTGGACTGGCGCTCGGCGTCCGCATGGAACAACTTCAGAGGAAGCATCCAGGACGGAATAAGCAAGTTCGACGACATTCTGCGCGAGCCTGTCCATGACCGCCTTTGCAAGAACGAGAAGACCGTTGTCGTCGGGTACTCGCAAGGTGCGCTGGTGGCCCATCGCGTGTTGCAGAATATTCAACGTGCTAATTCGTTCTGCACTGTCTTCGAAATTTGCTTCCCTCCGCGCACCTGGAGCGGAACGACCTTGGGGAAAATCGCTGGCGTTTTCCTGCTGGCGGACCCTGACCGGATTAATGGCGACAACGTCCAAGGAAACAATCGAGGGACCGGAACTGCTCAAGCATTCCCGTCCTTCTCCGGTTCATCAAAGCTGAAGTTCGATTCCAAATGGAGCTCCAAGACAGTGGAGACTGTCTGTGCGCTGAACGATGTTGTTTGTGATTTCGCCGCTGCCGCCAGACTTGCCGGATCAGATAAATTCAAGAAGCTTGGTGAGACTGCGCACACCAGCTACAAGAGCGCCACATGGAATGCCCAGTTCGCAATCTTTGTTTTGAAGAACTTGCCGCGCAAGACATTCCCACCCATCGAGAAGTTGCCACCGATCAATCTCCCGCCGATATTCGGTGGTGCATAAGTCAACATGCTCCCAGAGGCCCACCTGTATGCGCCGGTGGGCCTCCGTGGGTAGGAAAGCCGGTCAGCTGATCACGTCTATCCGAGCGCACTTTGCACACAAGCCGCCCTCGTATGACTGGGAGTGCGGGCTGATCGTCTGACCGCAGCCACACACGCGCTCTTTCGGCGGCGTGTAGGCGCGGTCTTCGTGCTGGTTGCCGTGTATGTGGCGGTAACCGCTGTCGACTGTGGGCGCAAATGTGACCTGCACGGTTGGGTCGGCGGCACTTTCCCCGGTGCCAGCGATCCCAGCCCTGAGAATCACGGTCACTGTAGGACAGATTTCCGCCTCACTTGGAGCGGAGCATGCCACCGGGTCTTGACGCCGATGTTGCCGGAGCACTGCTCGAACTGCGGCGCAGGTGCCGCGCCGCTCTGTGGGTGGACAAAATCTCCTAGTCATGTGCAGGGGTGGACATTCTGTCCACCCTTGTTTGTGCTGGTCAGTGAGGGTGGACAGAATGTCCACGGTGGACAACTTACGTCTGTTGGAGGGTGATGTATTCGGTTGCACCTTCGGTTCTTTTGGTGATCGTGCCATCGTTGATGAGATTCAGGACTGCAGTGTCGAAGTGTTCGCGGTCACGGCTAGGGAGCTTCTTGCGGACTTCACCGCGTGGCATCTCACGTGTTGCCTCGCTCGTGAGGTGCCGAACGATCAACTTTTCGACTCGTGTGACTGCGCGGTTGTCTCTGTCGGTTTCGATGATCGCTTCGCGGTCGGCGGCGTCATATGCCCTGGCGAGGTTCGCGGCCTTCGCCGACTTCTTCGCGGTTCCGATGCAGTCGGCGCGGGTGCGGTCGGACACCTTCATGATGATGTCGGCGCGGTTCCACTCATTGATCCCGATGGCGGTGCGTCCGTCAAGGATCGTGATCGCCGCCGCAACCTTGAGTCGAGTCAGGTACTTGTGCCCGTCGAGTGGGTCGACGTCTCCGCCGGTTAGTTTCGTCCAGTGAAACGTGTCGATCTCTGACCGGATTTCCTGCGCCACCGTCATCTCGTTCCCATACATGGGGAGTCTGACCGTGTGGGGTTTTGGCGCTTCGGGTGCTACCTCGGGTGCGTCGGGGTCGAGGGTGGGTAGCCACACGAACCGTTGCGGAGTTCCGCCGTCAACGTCGTTGAGAAGGATGTGCGCCTTCTTCGGTTGGACCCCTACGGTGAGGCATGCCCGGTAGCTGTGGGCGTCGACAGTGTTCCTCGTGGCTGCTCCCGAGTTGGCAAATCCGAGTTGTTCACCGGAGTAGACCTTGCGGAGTTCGGGCATGACTGTTGCTCCTTGTCGACCCTTCAGTGCGGCGAGAGTGTCGATCTCGGCACAGTCGAAGATGGCTCGGGTGATCAATTGGCGTTCTTCTTCGGTGCCGTCGTCAAGGGTGATCGTCTTCTTCTCGAACGTTCGCGATATGCCTTCGCCGGACCCGATGGGCAGGACTTTGGTTGCAATGGGGAACCCTTTCGGGTCAAGGATGGTTAACCCTGCGAGGGCTCCGGACGCGATGCCTTTGCCGCCGCCGGAGACCGCAGTGTTCGCGATGAAGAGGTTCAGGGATGCTGGTTTCCCGACGATCGCGGGGAGTTTGACGTGCGGTTCAGTCGCTGCGATGGCGAGCTTCAGCCCTTCTCCGATCGCGGCCCATGGCCCGATGCGACGTGCACGGGCATAAGCGACAATGTGAGTGAGGGCGGCGTGGTCCTTGGTGACAAGGTCAAGCGGGTCCTGAGCCTCATCCTCGTCGAGTAGTTCGAAGGGCTGAAGCTCTTCGGCCGAATGCCCCATCAGTATGTGATCGGCCAGATCGTTCCCTTCAGCAGCCTGAACAACCCGCACCGACGTGGCGATCGGTGTGAGGAGGTCGCGCACTGTACGGGCATACTTTCGGCCACCGGTGTCCCTATGCGCGACGATCACGACTTCACGACCAGCCAGTGGTGACCAATCGAACTTGTGGGCACTTCCGGCCCCTTGCGCACTGGTCGTCGCAGCCAGGCCAATCGATTCGGCTGCCTCGACATCCTTTTCTCCCTCACAAACAAACGCGGTCGCGTTATCGGGGAAGCTGATGCGGAACAGTGAGGTACCCGTCAAGTTGCCGCGCTGGGGGAAGCTTTTCTTCCCACCGGGCCGGGGTATGCGGTCAACCATGCGACCGTCGGGGTAGGAATAGCCGCGTCGTGGGTTAGCCCAATCGGGCTGAGTCTCGAAGAAGTCAGCGACCCTCAGGCCCAGACCTTTGGCGATCTCGGCAATATCGCAGCGGCGACTGCGACAGGTGACGAGGACTCTGTCGATGCCGGGATCGACATCGAGAGACGGATCATGGTCATTATGAGCGGGGCAGAGCGCACGGTAGCCGTTGCCATGGGCTTTCGTGTTCGGGTCGTACTGTCGGAGTGCTTCGAGCACCCGATCCATTGCGGACGTCACTGTTATCCTCGAAGGAAGAATTGGGAAGTTCTTGTTGAGGCCCCGCGTATGCGACTACGCAGGGGCCTCACTCATGCGGTGGCGGGTACGCCGCGCCAATAACGCTGCAAGCCGTGATTCCGCGACCTGACCGAAGACACGTGCGCCGAGTCGCCACGCGCCCGTTCGATCACGTCACGCGCCTTCAAACTGCTGATCAACGCGCCAGCGAGATTGTCATTGCATGGTGGACACGGCACCGCCCGGCGGATGTCGTCGAACGTCCATTCGGTGCCGAGGTTCGCTAGCCGGATCGCTTCGGATTCGGCTGCGGCCCACCATCGTTCGTTGTCGCAGTCGGTCATTCGAACTGTCCCGATGCGACAGCGACCACGAGTTGATCCCGGTGATCCGATTCGAGGTTTGGCCAGCGGTCCCGAAGCTCACGCAGACATTGCTGGTATGCAAGATTCGACAAGGCGCGCAGTGTTTTGGGGTGGCCATGGCCGTGACGTCCGACGGCACCTGCATATCCGGCGACCGCTGATGTAAGTGTGCTTGTGCTCATGCGCGTGGACGCTATGACGCGGGGGTGCAGGGACTGCACGATGGCGTGTTTCTGCAGGTCAGACATCTTTATCGCCGCAAAGGAATTCATGCGCGAAATCGACCAGACCCCCCAAGGTGTCGACGTGGATCCGTATCTCCACCGACTTGTCTCCGGTGTCGGTGTCAAAGTCGATGCGAACGAACTCGCCAGCATCGTCCATGCACTGCATCGAGGCGACATGGCAGCCCGCCGGGATCGTGACATGCGTACAGGTGACTCGATCCTTCCGGTGATGGCTATATGCGCCGTCATACCGAACCACCGGATCCACAACACAGTGCGGCCACTGCGGAGCCACAGCCTTCGTCTTCGACCTGCCGGGACGATTACGGACTATCACTTGCGGCAATCCGAGACCAGCACTGATGCGGTTGCAGTGCCCCGTGAACACGGGGCCGTGCCCGTGGTAACTCTCTTCGTCAACCGTCGGCTGATGCTCCATCACGTGTTGGTGGATCATCTCGTGGGTCAGGACGTCTTTCACGAACTTCATTCGGCCTGACGCATAGCCGCTGCCTGGACACATGTGTGGGTGTGTCCCCCACAGCAGTGACGGGCGCAGTTTGATCTCTAGACGCGAACCCCACGACGACTGCGAACAACACTGCCCGTAGATGCTGGGCTTCGACGGCTCCGTCAACGTGATGTACGGCAGATGCATCCGGCCTTCGAAGAACTGTTCGTTGATCTCGTGCCAGTGGTCCCGCAACTCCAACAACGCGTCACGTTTACGGGTGTCAGCGTGGTTCTCCACCCATTCCCAGTAATCCGTGCGGTGCTCCGCGACGGCTTCCGGCAAATCACCGTCAGTGATGTCACCACTCACGCAGCGTCACCGCTATCGGTGTCGGCCTCCGCCACGAGGCGCTCGACCTCAGCCTCTGCAGCAGCCTGAGACCCAAACAGCCCGCGACGCAATATCCAGCGCCCGTCGATGTACTGAACAACCCGGAATGGTCCCCTGCCGTGAATCTTATACATGCTCACGCATTCCATTCGTCATGCACAACGCTCGTCGAGGCACTCAGATGAGAAGAATTAACACCGAGGTCGGAACCTTCTGCGGCATCGCCAGCGAAGAATTCGCCAAACCTTTCATTCCTGAGAAACTCCACACTCACGCTGCACCGCCAATCTTCCGGACGATTCCCGCCAACTCGACCTCATCAACGAAGATCAGCTTCGGTCCGACTCGATACCCCGTGAGCTGCCCCGATGCGATCATGTTGCGCAAAGTCGCAACACTCAAATGAGACTTCCGCGCCGCCTCCGACAAGCGAGTCAACTGCTCCCCAACCGCATCACTCAGCGGCGTGGATCCCGCTTTAGACATACCTCTCCCCCCCAAAAAAAAGAAAGCCCGCCTCCCGGAAAGGAGGCGGGCTTAATCCCACTCAACTGGCTTCCATCAACGAACCTAACGAGTTCGTACAAGAATGTCCAATTCGGCGAATCAAACGTTTCAACTCATATGTTTTAACTCGCGAATGTCGCCAGCGCTGCACGGACCGACGCGATCTGTTCCGCCGTCAGCGCAACACCCGACAACACCTCCAAAACCTCATCGACACGAGCGGCCTCGACTTTCGGTTTGCCGAACCACATAACGTCCATACGGTCCGCAACCTCCCGCAACCGCTCAGCATCCGAATGCTGGTAATGGAAATTGACCTTCCCTCCCGACGCATGTCCGCTCCTGATTTGGTTCTCCCGCTCCGTCGCACCAGCACGCGCAAACAGACTGATTCCGGCGTGGCGGAGATGGTGAAACGTCAAACCCTGCTGGTCAGCAGCGGTTCTGCCCTTATCCCAATGCCGCGTGAACGTGGCAAACGCCACATGCTTGATCGGATCATTGACCGAATGCACCAACAGACTGCTTCGCTTCGAGCCCACATGTGCCTCCAGATGCGCTTCTAACAGCCGAACAGCCGACGGGGGTAGATGAACCTTGCGCATCCCAGCGCGTGTTTTGGTCGCCAGCTCATGCACGTTCCCCTTTGTCCGGGACACACCACGACGGACATGAACAATTCCTTGTTCAAGATCAACATCACCACGCCTAAGCGCCGTCACCTCGCCCCACCGCAGCGAACCAAACAACCCGAGCGTCGCAGCAATTCGCCACTGCTCAGGCAACGTGTCCCGCACAATCTCGAACGCCGCCTTCTGCCGCGACAATGGTTGATCCGCCAATAGATTGTCTGGCGGGTTCAGCCGTTTCGGCGTCGCGGCCCCGACGATCCGACACGGAGACTTGACTATGACGTCGTCACGTTCTGCCTGCCGCAGAATCTGCGAGAGCAACCCGTAGGCGTGGGCCTTCGAGGTGCCACCGGTCGCGTCGCTGCGTCGTGCCTTCCCAACAAAATTTGTGGTCACGTACCAGTCCTTCACCACATCCGGCGAGATGGATTGAATGTCGAGATCCCCGAAACGTGGCAGTAAGTACCGGTTGAGGTACGACTGATACAGCTCCAGCGTCCGTGGACTCCGACCTTCTGCACGCTTCAACTCGATATACGACGCTGCGTAGATGCCGAACGTCGTCACCGGTTCCAGCTCGGGCTCAGATTTGGGTTCCGTTGGTGGTGTCCACACCCCGTCGCGGATATCCCGCTGCACGCTCCGCAGCCATGCCTGCGCTTCCCTCTTGTCGTCGAACGTTCGCGGTGCCTTGTATGTGGCGAGTGTCCCCGGAGCGACGTAGCGGGCCTGCCATCGACCGGACGGCAGGCATCGCACGTTGCCGAACTGTCGTTTCATGTTGCCGTTGCTGGATACCAAAGATGTTCTCTCTCGCGTGCCATTTCGTGCCAGGAGCTGTGCCAGATGACCTCATCTCGTGCCACGAAAACATGCGTTCGTGCCACGAGAGTGCCACTTGAATTCGCATGTTTTCGTACGAAATCGCACGTAATTTGGTGCTATACGTGCAGGTCAGGGCCGGTTTAAGTCCAATGACCGCAGCATAGACGAGAGATCCGACAAAACCGAAAATGGTAATTCAATCCCTGTATCGCGCACCATAAGCCCCCAGTTCGCTGGGGGTTTTTGCGTTCTCGGACAGCTAATTGGTCTACAGCTTTCGGGGTCGCACTCGTTCGCAGTTGTCGGTAAACTCCCGCCGTGACCGCTCGGCAAGATACCGCGCGACGAGCGGCCTTTTGGAAGACTGTCGCGTTCGGAGCGCTACTCCTACCAGTGGCCGGCATGGGCACCTACTTCGTGGGCTGGGCGATCACCAGGATTACCGCCGACTGGCTTGCTCTCACGGCCGCAGGGCAACTCACGATCTACGCGCTGTGGGTACAGCCGATCAGGCTGTTTCGCGAGCGTATCGATTCGAAGTCACAAGCCGCGGCCCAGACGGCCGCCGACGAATCTGCGGACCCGCGATGACGGCCACGACCGAATGCGTTGTCGCCGCCGTCGATGTTGGGGCGCTCAAGAACGTCGGCTGGTGGCGAATCGGTCCATCTCTTGCTGCTGGTGGTCGCGATCTCGACAGTCTGGCTGATGCCCTCGCGGGCGATCTCAATCTGGGCAGGTCGGTGGCACTCGGCATCGAAGCACCGCTATTCATCCCATCGCCGACCTCGACAACAGGTCTTTGCCGCCAACGTAACGGTGAGGCTGGCCGACCATGGTGCGCCGGAGCCGGAACCGCCGCGTTAGCCATCGGCACCCAGCAGACCGCGTACTTGCTCAACCGGATCGCCAGCCTGCTCGACATGCCCCCGCGCGTCGGCATTGATGCGACCGACTTTCTCGCGGGATCACTCGACCTGCTCGTTTGGGAGGCATTCGTCTCGGCAGGCTCGAAGGACCGATCGGCCGACGATCCGCATGTATGGGATGCTCGGGCAGCGGCAGAGGAGTTCGAACGTCGGGCCACAACCGGCACGATCCACACCGACATCGTCGACGCCGATGTCCTCAACCTCGCCGCCGCCGCTCTGCTGGCCGCGGGACTCACCACGGACCTAAGCCTGCTATCGCAACCGTGCGTAGTGGTCAGGCCACCCGTTGTAGTCGTCGCGCCCTCGCCAAGTCACATACCCGACTAAGACGTGTCGATCGTCCGTCGACCGATACGAGCCGCGAAGTTGATGTCGGTCAGCCCGCCCCTCAGGACCTGCCGCCAACATCTGCCCCGTAGCGGGGTGAACCTTCGACCGGTCAACGGACATTTCGGAAGCAATGAACGCGATCCGGTGCGCGCACGCACGCAACTCGAAAGAATGCCGCTGAGGAACCGTTCATCTCAGGAAGGGACACCATGGCAGTCAGCGTCAATCTCGAGAAGGCACTCGACAAGGCTTTCGAGAACGCCACCATCGCGGAGGTCCTGGCCGCGCCCCCGTCTGCACTCGCCGGCCTGACCGCAGCGGCCGACGAGCAACTTCTCGCCGCGCTCAAGGTCAAGACCATCGCCGACCTCGGCAACAACAAGTACATCCGCCTCGCGGTCGCGCTCGCGGACCTCGGTGGCAAGGAAGGCTGAGCAGCCGCTTTCCTGGTAGCCGTATCAACCCTTCAGCGGATGTTGCGGCGCAATATCGCTGCACTAGGTTCGAAGCATGGCAGGCGAGGATCTTCAGCCCGGAAGGCGGGCATGGCTCGCCATGCTCACACTTTCGGTTCTCGCCGCCGTCGGCTCGTGCACGTGTGCCCTGATTGATTACGTGCAGGATCAGCGAGGGCTCGCAGCGTTCAGTGGCGTCATCGGCCTCACTGGCATCGCTTCCGCTCGCACGTGCTGGCGTAAGCGCGAACTAGTGCACCGCTGGCCACTCCCGGAGCGGGACCATCGATCGATCGCGGAATTGAACGAGTCCTTTTGGCGCCTGTGAATCAGGCCGCCGAGTCGACGTCGGCTGATCACATCCGGCAAATCCTCCGCACGGTCTCGAACCCCGCCTCCGATCCCGGCCACTGTTCTCGAACAGCATCGAGTCCCACCCGGCGCACGATGCTGCGCAGCACCGCCGCCACGATGATCGCGTCGTCGGCGTAGCCGAGAACGGGGATGAAGTCGGGCACCAGGTCGATCGGCAAAGCGAGATAAACCATCAACAGGCCGAGCCGTACGCGCACGCCCCGCGGCTGTGAACGATCCGCCGACAGCCGACGAATCAGTCGCAGCAAGTCCGGCAGGATTCGCACCGCATCGCGGAGGACAACGCCCTTCGGCCGTACGACCGCCAGCGCGCCGATGAGCACGATCCACACGAGGATCAGGGCGATGACAACATCAAGCAGCACGTCCAACACGCGCGAACCCGTCACGGTCCCAACGTAACTCGTGACGGCCCGGCGCACGCCCCTCCGAGGCCGATTACACCTCAGTCGACGCTGCGCTTTTCCTTCGGTTCCTTCTGCGCCTCGGCCGCCGCGTCGCGCAGTGCCTTTCCGAACCCGAACAGCTTTCCGGCAACGCCCGAGACCTTCGCGGACGCCTCGCCGGCGAGTTCGGCCAGGGTCTTCTCCCCCGCCACACTCGCGGCCTTGCTCGTCGCCTCGGAGGCAGACTTGAACAGATCCAGCGAAACCGAGACCAGGGCATCTGCGGGCGACGAGCCCAGCGCATCCGCCCCGGCGAAATTGCCGACGGAATCTGTGACCTTCTTCAGCAGTCCCGCAGGCAGAGCGAACTCGACGGGCACACCCTCGCGTTCCGCGATCTTGTTGATCTCGTCGAGCAAAGTGAAGCTCGTGGCAAGCCGTCCTGTCGCCTGGCCCGCCTTCACGATGAATGGAAGTACATCATCAAGCGAAAGCAGGGTCGCCTGCTCGCCGAGCTTCGACATCAGCTGCGACGGCAAGTCATCCGTGAGCTTGAGCAGTCCATTCCAGGTCTCCTGCTGATGCTCGGGTCCCGCTGAACTGCTCAGCAGATCGTCGTCGGGGTTGTCGGCGATGATGGTGACGATCTTCTCCCGCGCATCACGCGGCATCTCGGCAGCGACCTGGAGTAGCTCAGGCAACACCCCTCGGTCATTCGCATCGAGCAGCGCGGTCCGTAACTGGTCCGTATCCAGGTTGGCGGCGATGTCGGCAACAACAGCCTGACGCTTTTCCGGGAGCAATCCGACCAGCGGCAGGAGCGCGCCGGTTCCGCCGAATGCGATGCCTACTTCGATGG
>JAJFUQ010000258.1 GCA_021372355.1 Nocardiaceae bacterium
ACCCCGAACCAACGCTTGGTCGTCCGCAAGGATGAGTCGAATCACTGCGTGACCTCGACGCGCAGTCGGAAGCCCGGGTCGAGCGACTGCGTCACCACGCGTCCGCCCACGATCTGGGCACGCTCGCGCAGTCCCGTGTGCCCGATGCCCGAACCGTCCGGGGTGCCGCCCTGACCGTCATCGCTGACCTCGACCGAATCCGGGTGCAGGACGACCGTGCAGTTGCGCGCGCCGCTGTGGCGCAGCACGTTCGTCACGCCTTCCCGAATCGACCAGGCGAAGAGTTCGCGCAGTTCAGTGGGCACATCGTCGGTGGTGTTGGGCAGCCGCGACCGGATGTTCGCCGCGGACAGCGCCGAGCGAGCCCGCGCGATCTCGCCCGAAAGCGTGATCTCCCGATGTCCCGCGAGGGTGCGCCGGACGTCGGACAGAGCGTCCCGCGAAAGCCGCTCCAAGTCCTTCAGTTCATTTCGGGCGCGTTCGACATCGACGTCGAGCAGCCGATTCGCGAGCTCCGCCTTGACCGTGATCACGGTGAGCGAGTGCCCGATGATGTCGTGCAGATCCCGGGTCAGCTTGTTGCGCTCCTCGGCCGCCGCGAGCCGGGTGTTCTCCTCGCGGACCTCCATCACCTCGATGTTGCGAGCGATCGCGGTCCGGATTCCCCACACGGCGAGCGTTGCGACGGCAATGCCGAACAGCAGGCCGCGGTCTTCGTCCCATCCCGGGATCAGGATTCCGGATGAGTACGTGACCGCGGCAACGGCAGCCGCGACGACGAGTCCATACGGAGCCCGGAGACACATAACGCCGAGAACCGCGATGTACACGGCCGTGGCCGTTCCGGCCTGGCCCACAAGCAGACAGATGGCGACACCGAGTACGGCTTGCGTCGAGACGAGCGGGATTGCGGCTTTGAGCGGGATATGACGCTGCAGCGGCGTTCCCGGCAGGCGTCCCGGTATGAAGACGAAGGCGCTGATATAGATCAGTGCGAACAGGATGGTCGCCGCAATGCCGATCCCGCCGCGGATATCGTGGCGGGCCCAGGCGGCTTCGATCGTGCTCGACAGGTAGATCAACCAGATGCCGGCCATCACAGCCCGCCAAAGTCCTCCTCCTCGGGAGAACTCTGGCGGGTCGGATTCGATCATGTTGTTCACGTTACTTAGACGCGAGAGGTGTCTTTGCTCATTCGCCACGCAGCGAGAGCCACGAACGCGACCAACCAACCGATCGCATTGACCAGCGCGTACCACGGCAGTTCGTGGGTCAATGGCGAGCGAGCGACTTCCGCGACGCCGTACATCGGCGTGAAGACCGCGACGTGCCACACCGTCGAGCCCTCCGTCAGTGGGATGAAGACACCGCCGAGGAACGACAGCAGCGCCAGACCAGGTCCGAGGAACTGCATCGTGTTCTCGCCCGGCAGTGCGTAACCGACGAACAATCCCAGCGCGCCGAAGGTCAGGGTGCAGGCGAGGGTCACGACAGCGCACTCGATCCACACCGCGTTCGGCATGTGCGCGACGCC
>JAJFUQ010000259.1 GCA_021372355.1 Nocardiaceae bacterium
GGTTGCAGTCCCGCGGTCAGCACATCGAGGTGTTGGACCGCGCGGGCGTGCGGGCGGTCGAGCCGGTTCTCGGTCGAGCCGTTCGCCTCGGCCTGTACTCGCCGGACGAGCTGTCCGTCGACAATCGGGCTCTCGTTGCCGCATTGCACAGCGCAGCGCTCGCAGCCGGCGTCGAGTTCCGACCCGAAACCGTCACCGACCTCGACGCACTCGATGCCGACCAGGTTGTTCTCGCGGCGGGCGTGAACTCGCATCAGTTGTGCCCACAGCTGCCCGTTCGCGCGGTCAAGGGGGAGATCCTGCGGCTTCGTTCGCGCGCCGGTTCACTGCCGGGTCCGACCACGACGATTCGAGCGCGCGTTCACGGCCGACCGGTCTACCTCGTACCGCGCGGCGATGGCCTCGTCGTGGGGGCCACGCAGTACGAGTCGGCCGACACCGAGGTGACCGTGGCCGGGGTTCGCGACCTCATCTCCGATGCCGAGGCCGTATTCCCGGCGATCGGCGACTTCGAGCTTTACGAGACGAGCGCCGGCCTGCGGCCGATGACGCCCGACAACATGCCGCTGATCGGCCGGATCGAAGACCGCGTTATCGCCGCGACTGGGCACGGCCGCGGCGGTATCTTGCTCACACCTATTACCGTCGAAGGTGTACTTGCGGCTCTCGCCAATCGCGAGCCCGAGTCCAGCGTGACGGCGGCGTTGCTGACCGCCGATCCAAGCAGATGTGCAGGAGTGACGACATGAGTTCGATTCCGGTCGGAGTGACCGTCAACGGCGAAGACCACACTTTCGATTCGCCGCTGACGATGCGTGAACTCCTGGGCCGACTCGACCTTCCGGAGAAGGGCATCGCGATCGCGGTCGACGGTGCGGTTTTCCCGCGCGGTCGCTGGGATGAGCAGGTCCAGCGCGGCTCGACGATCGAAGTTCTGACGGCGGTGCAGGGTGGCTGATCAGCACCGTGTCGGAGACACGGATGTGCTCGTCATCGCGGATCGGAAGTTCGATTCGCGGCTCATCATGGGCACCGGCGGGGCGGAGAGCCTGGCGGTGCTCGAAGAGGCGCTGATCGCTTCCGGCACCGAACTGACGACGGTCGCGATGCGGCGCGTCGACGCGGTCGGGCGCACGGGCGTCCTCGATCTGCTCAACCGTCTCGGCATCGCGACGTTGCCGAACACCGCCGGGTGCCGGACTGCCGCCGAGGCAGTGCTCACCGCTCGGCTCGCTCGCGAAGCGCTCGACACCGACTGGGTCAAGCTCGAAGTCATCGCCGACGAGCGCACCCTGCTTCCCGATGGTGTCGAATTGCTCAGTGCGGCAGAGCAACTCGTCGATGACGGGTTCAAGGTGCTGCCCTACACGACAGACGACCCGGTGCTCGCGCTCCGACTCGAAGAAGCCGGATGCGTCGCGGTCATGCCGCTCGGATCGCCCATCGGAACCGGGCTGGGAATTTCGAACCCGCACAACATCGCAATGATCGTCGAGCGCGCGTCGGTGCCCGTCGTCCTCGATGCGGGCATCGGTACCGCGAGCGACGCGGCACTCGCGATGGAACTCGGCTGTTCGGCCGTTCTCCTCGCCACGGCGGTGACTCGGGCCGAGGATCCGGCGCTCATGGCGACGGCTATGCGTAACGCTGTGGTCGCGGGGCGGCAGGCAAAATTAGCCGGAAGGATACCGAAACGGTTCTGGGCACAAGCGTCATCTCCCCAGCCTTCTGCCACACTGTTCCCGTGATTGAGGTTCGTGGACTCACCAAGCACTTCGGGGCGAATCCCGCGGTCGAAGGCCTGTCCTTCGCCGTAAGCCCAGGTCAGGTGACGGGATTCCTCGGACCGAACGGCGCTGGCAAGTCGACGACGATGCGCATGATCCTCGGCCTGGACACTCCGACGTCGGGTCGCGCGCTCATCAACGGCAAGCGGTACATCGACCTCGAGAACCCGTTGCGTGTCGTCGGCGCACTGCTGGACGCCAAGTGGGTGCATCCCAACCGCTCCGCGCATGCACACCTGAGTTGGCTGGCGGCGTCGAACGGGATCGCGAAGTCGCGAGTCGACGAAGTTCTCGGCCTCGTCGGCCTGCAAGATGTCGCCGACAAGAAGGCCGGAAAGTTCTCGCTCGGCATGTCCCAGCGCCTCGGCCTGGCTGCGGCGATGCTCGGCGACCCGCAGGTTCTCATGTTCGACGAGCCGGTCAACGGCCTCGACCCCGACGGAATCCTGTGGATTCGGCACTTCATGCGCCGGCTCGCGTCGGAAGGGCGGACGGTCTTCGTCTCGAGCCACCTGCTCACCGAGATGTCCCAGACCGCCGACCACCTCATCGTCATCGGCAAGGGCAAGCTGATCTCGGACTCTCCGGTGTCCGACTTCGTCGAAGGCGACGTCCCAGGCGGTGCCGCGGTCCGAGTGCGCAGCCCGCAGTACGACGAACTTCGCATCATCTTGCGTGCCAACGGCTGCGTCGTCGAGGAGGACAAGGTGACGCATGTTCTCGTCGTTCGCGGCATGAGTTCGGAACAGATCGGCAAGATCGCCTCCCGAAACTCGATCACAATCTTCGAACTGTCGGCGCATCAGGGCTCACTCGAGGAAGCGTTCATGAGGCAAACCGGCGCCGCGATCGAGTACCACGGTTCGGGCATCGAAGCGATGGGTGGGGCGCTGTGATTAACGTATTGAACGCCGAGCGCATCAAGCTGACCAGCGTGAAGTCGCCGAAGTGGTGTGCCGCGATCATCGTGTTCTTGAGCATCAGCATCGCTGCGCTCGTGGGCTGGGTTGCCTCGCGCTCGGCCCAGGCAGGCGCCGGAGGGAAGGGCCAGACGGAGATCCTTCCGAACGTCGCAGCCGCCACGAACGGCGTGAGCGGACTGGGCATTTACGTTCTGATGATCTTGGCCGCCCTGACCGTCACCAGTGAGTACCGCTTCGGCGTCATCCGGTCGACGTTCCAGGCGACCCCGAACCGATCCCGCGTGCTGGTCGCGAAGGCGATTCTCATGGGTTCGGTCGGTGCCGGGCTCACCCTGATCCTTGCGCTCCTCGCGCTGGGCGTCTCCAAGGTGTTCGCGGGTGAGGCGGGCGGTAAGAACCTCACCCTGAGCACCGGGGCCGACTGGCGCGCTGTGCTCGGTATCCCGCTCTTCGCAGCGTTGTGCGCGATCCTGGGTATCGGCGTCGGTGCGCTGGTGCGGCAGACCGCCGCAGCGGTTGCGATTCTCATCCTGTTCCCGCTGCTCATCGAGAGTCTGTTCCTGATGTTCGGCTCGTTCGGCGAGAAGGTGCTGCCGTTCCTGCCCTTCCGGAACGCGACGTACTTCCTCGCGGTCGGCGACGACTCCAGCTTTCACTGGGGGCATTGGGGCGCGCTCTTCTACTTCGCGGCAATGGTGTTCGTGGTCTTCGGCGCGGCCATTCTGGTTGTGCAGAAGCGCGACGCTTAGGGGCTTACGGCCAGGAACACGAAGCTGCCGAAGATCAGCAGGTGCACGACGCCCTGCAATAGCGTGGCGCGACCCGGCACAACCGTGAGCACGCCGACGGCGACGGTTAGCGCGAGCAGCACCATGTGGAGCGGTCCGAGTCCGAGTTCGAGCGGACCACTCAGCCAGATCGACGCGACCGCGATCGCGGGAATCGTCAGACCGATACTCGCCATCGCGGAACCGAACGCCAGGTTGAGACCGACCTGAATCTGGTTCCGGCGGGCCGCTCGGGCGGCCGCGATCGTCTCGGGCAACAAGATCAAGAGTGCGATCACGACACCAACAGCGGAGTTGGGCAGCCCCGCTGCGGCAACCCCGGACTCGATCGCCGGGGAGACAAGCTTCGCCATTCCGACGACGCCGACGAGCGCGGCGAGCAGCAGTCCCAGGCTCAGCAGCGTCTCGCGGTTCGACGGCGCGTCGGCGTGCTCCGGCGCCGAACCCTCGGGCGGCAGGAAGTAGTCGCGGTGCCGGATGGTCTGCGTGAACACGAAGCACCCGTACAGCGTCAGCGACGCGATGCCGGCGAAGGCGAGTTGGACCGAGCTGAACTGCGGACCGGGCTCGCTGGTCGTGAACGTCGGAATGACGAGGCACAGGGTCGCGAGGGTCGTGACGGTCGCGAGTGCGGAGCCGGTACCTTCGGCGTGGAATTCGGCGATCTTGCGGCGAAGTGCGCCGAGCAGGAGCACCAGACCGGCGATGCCGTTGCACGTGATCATGACGGCCGCGAACACGGTATCCCGGGCGAGGCTGGCGGTGCCGGCGCCGCCGGACATCATCATCGAGATGATCAGCGCGACTTCGATCACCGTGACTGCCACGGCGAGAACCAGCGACCCGAACGGTTCGCCGACGCGGTGCGCGACCACTTCCGCGTGGTGCACAGCGACGAGAACCGTTGCGGCGAGCAGAAGTCCGATGAGGATCACGCCAAATATCGGAAGGCTGCGGCCCCACGTTCCGGCGAGAGCCACGAGTCCGACGAGCGGTACGACGATGGGTGAGTAGCGCGTCGCCAGGCCCGTCATGATCTCCATTGTCCAGATTCGGACGGAGTGCGGGTTCAGTCGCCGAAACCCTGGCCTTGGCGCGACGTAAACTGCGCGAGCCGCCACAGGGGAGACACCGGACCGTGGCCGGCCCCGAGGTCGTAGGAAGCCTCGATGCAGCGAGTCACCCACTGCTTGCCGAAGGCCACCGCTTCCGGCACGGGATACCCGTGGGCGAGTGCGCACGCGATCGATGCGGCGAGGGTGTCGCCGCCGCCGTGGTCGTTGCGGGTCGGGAATCGTTTGGCCGTGAACTCGTGGAATTCGCTGCCGTCGAAAAGCAGGTCGACGGATTCGCCACTCGACCGAAGATGTCCGCCCTTCACGAGAGCCCACTTCGGCCCCAGTGCGTGCAGAGCGCGCGCGGCGTCCCGCGCGGTCCGGTCGTCGATGACGTCGATACCAGTGATGAGCTTGACCTCGTCGAGGTTCGGCGTCACCAGGGTGGCGCACGGAATCAGCTCGTATTTCACCGAGTCCAGAGCGTCTTCGCGCAGCAGCGGATCGCCGTGCATCGAGGCACACACGGGGTCGACGACAAACGGGATTCGGTCCCCGATGCCCACTTCCCGGCACACGGACACGACCTCGGAGACGATCTCGCGCGACGAGAGCATGCCCGACTTCACCGCCTGAACACCGATGTCGGAGACGACCGACCGCACCTGAGCAGACACGATCGACGGCGGAATCTCGTGAACTCCCGTGACCCCCACCGAGTTCTGCACCGTCACTGCGGCGACCGCCACGCACGCGTGCATGCCGCACATCGCGATCGTCCGGGAGTCGGCTTGGATTCCCGCGCCACCTCCCGAGTCCGTCCCGGCGATGGTCAGGACACGCAACGGGGTCGTACCCAGTGGGGCGAGTGGCAGCACAATCGCACCCTAGTCGGTGTGTGAGCGAGATTTCCGGGTCAGGCACTCCCGCCAAGTGCCTTGTACAAACCTGAGTCTTGTATAAGGCACTTGTTCCGTGTTGTGTCCCTCGGCGGCTCGCGCCGGCGCGATGGGCGACAACATCAGCAACAATGGTCATCGATGTCAGATCCGCGGCTTCGACTGATCGGCGAGCTCACCTGGGACGGCGTGCCGGTCCCGGGTGAACGCACGCATACCCTGCTGACGGCTCTGGCTGCGGCGAACGGTCGCGCGGTTCG
>JAJFUQ010000275.1 GCA_021372355.1 Nocardiaceae bacterium
CAGCACGTCGACCAGGGCCTGTCGCTGACGCTGTTCTTCAAGGACACCGCCTCGACGCGTGACGTCAACAAGGCCCAGATTTACGCGTGGCGCAAGGGCATCAAGACGCTGTACTACATCCGTCTTCGCCAGCTCGCGCTCGAAGGGACTGAGGTGGAGAACTGCGTTTCGTGCATGCTGTGAGATAGGCCGATGCCGCAATGGGCGCCAAGAAGGGTCCGGTTGAGGGAGTCGTCTACGGCGTACGCCTCCACGGCGAGTTTGAGTACCGGTACATAGGTCTCACAACGAAGTCAGTGACGGCGCGGTTTCGACAGCATCTGAAGGAGGCGGCGTCTGGGCGAAAGACGCCGTTCTATGACTGGCTCCGCAAGCAGGAACGCTCAAACGTCGCAGTCGACCAGCTGGACTGGGCATACGGACTGGACGCTCTCGGTCGTGCCGAGATTGCGTGGATTGCGCTTCTTCGTCGCGAGGGGCAACCATTGCTCAACCTGGCCGCGGGAGGTCTCGGTCCTACTGGCGTCGAGTGGACCGCTCAGATGCGCGAGGCTGCTCGAGTTCGGTCAACTGGACGAAAGATTCCGCCTCGGTATGGCGAGGAGAATCCGTTTTTTCGTCGGAAGCACTCGGATGAGCAGCGTGCGAAGTGGTCTGCCGACAGAAAGGGCACGAACGTCGGTTCCGCCAATCCGAATTTCGGGAAGTTCGGCGCAGATCACCCCAGCTTCGGCCACGTCATGTCGGATGAAGCGAAAGCCCTCCTGTCGGCGCAGAGGACGGGGACGGGAAATCCAAACTTCGGGCGATCGGCCAGCGCCGAGACGCGTGCCAAGATGTCGGCGGTGCGGAAGGGGCGTCCGCAGCCGTCAAGCCGGCGCAGCGCGCACACGCGGCATCACACAAACAAGGGTGTCTTCAAGGATTCTTGCCAGCACTGCCTGAGTGATCGCGCGGATGCGGGGGAGTGATCCGCTCTTTGGATGCAGGTCGGTGCACCTGGGTCGGGGTGACTGAATTCGATCAGAAGCGCGTTCTTGCCTGCAAATGTTAATTCGAAATCTGTTGTCGGCATTGACATGCCGAAAGTGATCTAGGCAGAGTGAGTACCACCTTCTTCTGGTTCTGGGGGCTGCCATGAACCGTGCTTGGGCCTTACTCCTCGCGGCGGTACTGCCGTTCGCCCTTCTGACGGCATGTTCGAAGTCGTCGGACTCGAGTGAAGTCCCCGAAGCCGCATCAAAAATCATGGCGAAACCGGCGTATCTCGGCGCGCGCTGGATCTACCACGTGCAGGACGCGAAGACCGGCGAGGTGTTGCTGTCGAACCGCGCCGACGAACTCGTCTTCACCGGTTCCACGGCGAAGTTGTTCACGGTGGGCGCGGTATTGGACACGCTCGGCAGCGACACCAAACTGAAGACGCCGGTGTACGCGACGTCCGCGCCGGTCGACGGAACCGTCAACGGTGACCTCGTCCTCGTCGCGTCCGGTGACCTCGCACTCGGCGGTCGGGGTGCGATGCAGGGTCGGATGGACGAGTCGTTCACCGACAAGACGATCGATCACGTCTACGGGAACATCGCACCGATCGCGTCCACCACGGGCGGCGATCCACTTGCGGGGCTCAATTACCTCGCCGGGCAGATTGCGAAGAAGGGCGTCAAGACGGTCCAGGGTGACGTCGTCATCGACACCCGACTGTGGGAAACACTCCACGGTCAAGAAGGTCCCGTGCCGCCGATCTTCGTCAACGACAACATCCTCGACCTGAACGTCACGCCGGCTGGCGTGGGGGAGATGGCGACGGTCAAAGCCAGTCCCGAGACGAACCTGTTCACCGTGGTCTCCGAGGTCAAGACCGCAAAAAGCGACACCCCGGCCGAACCGCTGGGAGTCAGCACCGACCCTGACGATCCGCATCGACTGATCGTGACCGGCACCATTCCCGCCGGAAAACCACAGCTCACGATCTATCGCGTTCCGGATGCGGCCGAGTGGGCTCGGACCCTGTTCATGGAGGCGCTCCAGCGAGCTGGGGTGAGCGTCACGGCACCCGCGATCGGGGCCAACAACGAGGCCAACCTGTCGCCGAAGGACGTCCGCCGCGAGCCGCTGGCCGTGCTCGAGTCGCCGACGCTGGGCGAGATGGGCAAGATGATCAACCTGACCAGCTACAACACGGGAGCGAACGCCTTCCTGTGCCTGCTGGCCGTCAAGGACGGTTCGACCGATTGCGACGACGGACTCAAGGTGATTCGCAAGGTCATCGAGAAGGCGCACCTGGACAGCGACGAGGTCGTTCTCGTCGACGGGCAGGGTGCAGACCCCGCGTCGACGACTCCGCGACAGATGACCAAGTGGCTGACGTGGACGGATACGCAGCCGTGGGGCAAGGACCTCGACGCCGGATTGCCGCGGCTGGGGGAGACCGGAACCCTCGCTTCGGTGGCGACCGATCCATCGGCGAGAGGCAAGGTCATGGCGAAGACTGGAACCAGTGCCGCACTCGACCCGGCGACCATGCGGGCACTCTTCAACGTGCAGAGTCTGGCTGGATTCATGGTCACGAAGGACGGGCGGCGACTCGTCTTCGACGTCTCCATGAGTGGCGGCACGTATCCCAGCGTGGGGGTCGGTCTCACGCAATCCAATGACGACGTCGGTGGGGTTGCCGCAGCATTCCAACAAGCGCTGTCCAAGTGAACTGAGGTAGCACATGACCACCGGGATCGAGTTGGACCGCCGGACATTTCTTGCTGCCGCCGGGGTTTCCGTCGTCGCGGTGTCGTGCGGTCAGACGTCCCGGCCGGCCACCGAGATTCCGCAGCGCATCCGCGACATCATGGCCAAGCCGCGATACAGCGCCGCCCAGTGGAGTCTGGTCGCAAAGGACATCAAGTCCGGGGAGGTGCTCCTCGAGCTGAACCCGGAAGCGATGGCGTTCACCGGCTCGACGCGCAAGCTGTTCTCGGTGGGGATGGCGTTGAACACGCTGGGCACAGACCACCGGTTCACCACCCGCGTCCATCGCACTGCGGACGTCGGCCCCGACGGGAAGCTCGACGGCAATCTCGTCCTTGTCGCTGCCGGAGACCTGACGTTCGGCGGCCGTCGCAAGGACGCAGACACGGTCGAGTACACGGACTTCGACCACGGTGATGCGAACAACCTGGGCGTCGCCGAGCTGACTCCGCAGGACCCGCTCTTCGCGATCAACCAGCTCGCCGAAGAGGTCAAGAAGGCGGGGATCACGTCGGTCAGCGACGTCGTCGTCGACGACCGATTGTTCGTCGCCTACCGCGTTCCGAACGGAAACCTGCTGATCCCGCCGATTCTGGTCAACGAGAACATGATCGATCTATCGATCGTGCCGACCGAAGTCGGTAAGCCGGCGACCATCACCTACCGGCCAGTGACCGACGCGGTGAAGGTGACGGGCTCGGTCACGACGGGCGCCGAGGGGACCGAGACCACGCTGAACGTGTCCGGCGACGGTCATGTCGAGTGCATCGGGTCGCCGGACTGCACCGGCGATGTTTCCGGGTCGATCCCCAAGGGCTACAAGTCGCCCTTCATCGGCGACACCACCGCGGTCCGAACGCTGCGCATCGAGGATCCGGCCACCTTCGCCCGCACCGCGTACATCGATGCGCTCAAACGCAACGGCATCACGGTCGAGGCCCCGGCGGTCGCGGCAAACCCGTCCGGCAAGTTGCCCGATGCCACGCAGTACAACGACGGCAATACGGTGGCGACGTACGTGTCGGCACCGTATTTCCAGGACGCTCGTCTGATTCTCAAAGTCAGCATGAACCTCGGGGCGAATCTCTCACTGAGTCTGTTCGGGCTCACCAAGGGCGCGCGGACCATCGAGGATGCGTTGATGGCCGAACGTGAGACGTTGGTCAACACATTCAAGATCGACGGTGGTCAGTTCAATTTCCCGACGAACGGCAGCGGATCGCCGGACAGCCAGGCGACGGCATCGGCCCTGGTCAAACTGCTGACCGAGATGTCGAAGACAAAGGTCGCCGAGGACTACAAGACGTGCCTGCCGATTCTGGGCACCGACGGTTCGCTCGCTTTCACCGGTAAGAATCTGTCGGGAAAGGGGCACGTTCACGCCAAGCCCGGGACCACCGTGATGCCCGGGGCGGACGGCGAAACGCTCGAGCTGAAGGCGCAGAATCTGGCCGGCTACATCGACACCAAGAGCGGGCGGACGGTGGCCTATGCGGTCATGGTCAACAACGCCGGAAAAATCACCGACCTGTCGAAGGACGTCGGTGCGGTGTTCGAAGACGAAGGTGAGATCTCGAGCATCATCTACGAGCAATTTTAACGCTGGCACCTGCAGTTTCAGCGCCAAGATCGAGTCGCCGGACACGCCGCCTCAAATACGGGACGCAGACCGGCTCCACGTAAGCTGGATGACGTGGGTAACGCTTCGGTGAATGGTGCTCGTCCGAATCTCGTCAGTCGCGTCTCTGCGATCAACTGGAATCGCGTCCCCGACGAGAAGGATGCCGAGGTCTGGGATCGCCTCGTCGGTAACTTCTGGCTGCCGGAAAAGGTGCCGGTGTCCAACGACATTCCGTCGTGGAACACCCTCACCGAATCCGAGAAGCAGCTCACGATGCGGGTGTTCACCGGCCTCACGATGCTCGACACGATTCAGGGCACCGTCGGCGCCGTGAGCCTCATCCCGGATGCGCTGACTCCGCATGAGGAAGCCGTCTACACGAACATCGCGTTCATGGAATCGGTGCACGCCAAGAGCTACAGCTCGATCTTCTCGACCCTGTGCTCGACGCGCGACATCGACGAGGCCTTCCGTTGGTCGGAAGAGAACCCGAACCTGCAGCGCAAGGCTGAGATCGTCCTCAACTACTACCGGGGTGACGAGCCGCTCAAGCGCAAGGTCGCCTCGACGCTGCTCGAGAGCTTCCTGTTCTACTCCGGCTTCTACCTTCCGATGTACTGGTCGTCGCGAGCCAAGCTCACGAACACCGCTGACCTGATCCGCCTCATCATTCGCGACGAGGCCGTTCACGGTTACTACATCGGTTACAAGTACCAGCGCGGCCTCGAGCTCTGCACTCCGGAGGAGCGCGAGGAGCTCAAGAACTACACGTTCGACCTGCTCTTCGAGCTGTATGACAACGAGGTCGAGTACACGCAGGACCTGTACGACAGCGTCGGGCTTTCCGAGGACGTCAAGAAGTTCCTGCGCTACAACGCGAACAAGGCGCTCAACAACCTCGGCTATGAGGGGCTTTTCCCGAAGGACGAGACGAACGTCAACCCGGCGATCCTCTCGGCGCTTTCGCCGAACGCCGACGAGAACCACGACTTCTTCTCCGGCTCGGGTTCGAGCTACGTCATCGGTAAGGCCGTCAACACCGAAGACGAAGACTGGGACTTCTAGATCATCGGCAACGTGGGCGTAATTCCGTGGCACTCGCGGAGTTACGCCCACGTTGGCGTTAAGTAGGACCCATGAACGCCGTTCCGTGGCCGACCGCGGTCATCGATCCGCACATTCACCAGTGGGATCCGTTCACGACTCCACGACACATCTCGATGATGGCGAAGGTCTTCGCGCCGCTTCCTCGCATTCCGCGCGAGATGCGTTGGATCGTGCCGCAGGCCGACCGGGAGTTCATCGGCAACCCGCACCACGTCCTCAAGCCTTACGGGCCACGCGAATACGCGGCCGACGCCGTCCCGGTCCCGGTCCGATCGATCGTTCACGTCGAAGCCGGCTGGCTGGCGCACGACCATGCCGACACTGTGGGCGAGACCCGCTGGATCGCGTCGTTGCCCTTCGGTCAGAAGGGCGCTCCGCACCTTGGCGCGATCGTCGTGAATGCGGATCCGCGCTGGTCAGACATCGGATCAGTGCTCGATCAGCACCTTGCGGCGAGCCCGTTGGTGCGGGGTGTGCGACTGAGCGGTGCGAACCATCCCGATCCCGGTGTCCGCGATTTCATCGACCATCCGCACATCCACTCCGACGCAGATTTCGTGCGGGGATTCTCGGCCGTCGCCGAGCGTGGATTGACGTTCGAGCTGTGGGGGTTCGCGCATCAGATTCCCGACATGACGGTCCTGGCGCGGGAATACCCGGAGACGACCTTCGTCCTCGATCACTACGCGACGCCGGTGGGGATCTTCGGTCCCCGTGGGCGATTCACCGGGAAGACGGCGGCAGATCGCGCACGGCTGTTGTCGCAATGGAAGGACGACGTCGCCGCACTCGCCTCGCTGCCGAACGTCGTCGCCAAGCATTCCGGGCTCGGGATGCCGATGCTCGGAGGCGACCCGGGTCGGCTATTCGGAGACCGTGACCTGGCGCGCGTCAGCGAGCGCTGCGCTCCCTTGATCCAGGGCCTCCAGGACGCGTTCGGGCCACAACGCACGATGTGGGCGTCGAACTATCCCATGGACAAACCGGTGCACTCGATGGCGCTCAGCGCGCGCATGCTCATCGAGGTGCTGGGCACCTCAGCGGACCCGCAGATGCTCTTCCGCGACGTCGCCGTTCGCACGTACAAGATCGGCGCGTAGACGGCGACAGCGTTCCCAGGGACCTCCCAGCGGCATCTCAGGGTGACCGAATTCTGGCTCCTTACCGTTGATTGAGTAATCGATGAAAGAGGAGCCATGACCAGGCACGACGACGACCATTCGCACGAGCACGACCTCGGTCTGGCGCACGACCTCAAGGTCATGACGCGTCGGCGGATGTTCATCCTGGCCGGTGGGGTGGGAGCTTCGTCGCTCGCCGCGGCGTGTGCCTCGAGCGTCACTGGCACGACGACGTCGGTCTCGGCGGCTGCCTCGGCCTCAGCACTGGCCACCGAGTCGGTGGCCCAGGTACCTGCCGAGACCGCGGGACCGTATCCGGGCGACGGCTCGAACGGTCCGAACATCTTGATCCAGAACGGCGTCGTCCGGAAGGACCTTCGGAAGAGCTTCGGTGACTACGCCGGCACCGCCGACGGCGTCGACATGCAATTGACGATGACGCTCGTCGATCTCAACACCAAGGCCGCCGGGAAAGGCATGGCCGTGTACATCTGGCACTGCACCGCAGACGGGGAGTACTCGCTTTACCGCAACGCCGCCGAGGCGAACTACCTGCGTGGTGTTCAGGTCGCCGGCGACGACGGCACGGTCACCTTCACGTCGATCTTCCCGGGCTGTTACTCGGGTCGATGGCCGCACATCCACTTCGAGGTCTACGACTCGCTCGAAGCCGCAGTGGCCGGGTCGGATGCCCGTCTGACTTCACAGATCGCTTTGCCGGAGGATGCCTGCCGGCAGATCTACGACAACGACGCGCGGTACTCGTCGAGCATTTCGAATCTCGAGTCGACGTCGCTGTCGTCGGACAACGTGTTCGGTGACGGCTGGACCGCGGAATTGGCGACGGCCACCGGTTCGGCCTCGAAGATGAACGTCTCACTCACGGTCGGTGTGGCCGACGAGTCGGAGAACCAGATGTCCGATGGCGGCAGGAGGCGCGGACGTGGGATGCCGGCCAACTAGCGCCGGAACCAGGCCTCGCGCTCTCCGGTAAGGGTCTTCTCGATCCGCAGCAGTGTGGTCTCGCGAATGTTCGACGGTAGGTCCTCGACGGGAAACCAGCGCACCTCGGTGTTCTCGTCGTCGGCTGCGTGCGGATCGCCCGCGACGTACCGGGCGAGGAAACAGACGTCGAGGAACTGAATCTGGTCGCCGTTCGTGTACGTGATCTGCGGCGTGACATCGATGCACCCCACCCGCACGAGTTCGACCTCGATGCCGGTCTCTTCACGTATTTCCCGCACGATGCCGGCGGCCGGCTCCTCGCCTGGCTCGAGGATTCCGGAGATCACCGCCCATTCCCCGAAGTCCTCCCGCAGCGCCAGAAGTACGCGATTCCGGTCATCGAGCACGACCGCGCTGACCGCCGGAATCCACAGGGGAGCGTGGCCGACTCTCCGCCGGAGATCGAGGATGAAGTCGGGAGTCGGCACGTCAGTCGTACACCGCGCCGTTGAGTGACTCGCGCAGATCGTCGAGCATGGCGCGCGCAGCGATCAGGCCGTTGCCGTCCCAGATCTGCCGATCGACGGCGAACACGCGTCTGTCCCTCGACGCCCCGAGATCGGTCCACGCGTCCGAGTGCATGGTTTCCTCGGCATTAACCTGCGCCGCGTGGTCGGCGAACATCACGTAGATGCAGTCGCCCTCGGCAAACCGCGGATCCGTGGCGTTCCCGGGGTGCGACGGGCCGCGCTGTCCTGGCGGACGTTGCACGCCGGCGTCGATGAGAACCGATCCCGCGAAGGTCTCCGTCCCGACGACCTCGATCTTCGAGAGATCGAACTCGACGACCGAGGCCTGGGTCTGGGAGGTCACGAGATCATTGGCGAGCCGCTGGGCTTGTCGCTCATACCGGTCCAGCTCGTCCCGTGCGACCGTCAGCCGACCCATGGTTCCGCCGGCCACGACGAATTGCTTCTTCCAGCCGAGCTGGTTGCCGGTGAGGACCGTAGGCGCGATCGTGTTGAGCTCGCGGAGCTGAACGTTCTTGGGCAACTGGACACCGATGATCAGGTCCGGATGCAGAGCCTTGATCTTGTCTAGGTTGATACCGTCGTTGGTGCCGATGCTGGTGATCTTGTCGACGCCCTCGCCGAGATACCGCGGCTGCGGACGCGAGAAGCCGTAGATGTCCGGCTCGGTGAGTGTCGGCGCTCCGACCACTCGCTCCCACATTCCGACGCCGCAGGCCGCGTCGAGGGTTGGGGTGTCGAGGACGACGATCCGTTTCGGGTCGCTCGGGACCACCCCCGGAACGCCGATATAGCCGATCGATCGCACGTCCCCTTGCGGCGATGGGTCGGCGGCGGTCATCGGTGCACACACGCTGCCCGGGGCGCGTTTAAGTCCGACGACCCCGGCTCCGGCGACGCGGCTCGTCGATTTCGCGATCGCCGATTCATCGTTGGCGTTCGAGCAACCGGCCATCACGAGCACCACGAGCACCGCGAGAATCGCCGTGAGAACGGATACCGCGCGCCTAGCCATGGCTGCCAAACTACCGCGTCGATCGTCGACCACTGTTCGCAGAGACCGTTGTGTCCGCTCTTGCGATAGCGGAGAATTTGGAATTACGACATAAAGTAGGACCGCGCCCACGGAAGGCCGTTCGACGGTCTACGATGCGGGATAGCGCAAGCAATTTGGGACGTCCTGTGCACGCGGCCGACGCGGTCGCCGAAGCCGGACGCGCATCCAGGAGGACTAGTGACTGCCGTAGCGCCACAGCCCACGCTCACCGCGGGCCGGCCCTACCCACAGCGGGTGGGACCGAAGGGGTCGTATCTGTACAAGATGCTCACGACCACCGATCCCAAGGTGCTCGGGATCATGTACCTGACCACATCGGTCGCGTTCTTCCTCATCGGTGGCCTCATGGCCCTGCTGATGCGCGCCGAGCTGGCCATTCCGGGACTTCAGTTCCTGTCGAACGAGCAATTCAACCAGCTGTTCACCATGCACGGAACGGTCATGCTGCTGTTCTACGCGACGCCGATCGTCTTCGGATTCGCGAACGTGGTGCTGCCGCTGCAGATCGGCGCCCCCGACGTCGCGTTCCCGCGTCTGAACGCCTTCAGCTACTGGCTGTACCTGTTCGGTGCCTCGATGGCGACCGCCGGCTTCATCACCCCGGGTGGTGCCGCGGACTTCGGTTGGACGGCCTACACGCCGCTGACCGACGCCGTGCACTCGCCGGGTGTCGGTGCTGACCTCTGGATTCTTGGTCTGGCCGTCGGTGGTCTGGGCACCATCCTCGGTGGTGTCAACATGATCACCACCGTCATCGTGCTCCGCTGCCCGGGCATGACGATGTTCCGGATGCCGATCTTCACCTGGAACATCTTCGTCACCAGCCTTCTGGTGCTGCTCGCGTTCCCGCTGCTCACCGCAGCGCTGATGGGTCTCGCGATCGACCGAAACCTGGGGGCGCACATCTACGACCCGGCCACGGGCGGTGTGCTGTTGTTCCAGCACTTGTTCTGGTACTTCGGACACCCCGAGGTGTACATCATCGCGCTGCCGTTCTTCGGCATCGTGTCGGAGATCTTCCCGGTCTTCGCGCGCAAGCCGATCTTCGGTTACCGCACCCTCGTCTACGCAACGCTCGCCATCGCGGCGCTGTCGGTCGCGGTGTGGGCGCACCACATGTACGTCACCGGCGCGGTCCTGCTGCCGTTCTTCTCGTTCATGACGTTCCTCATCGCGGTTCCGACCGGTGTGAAGTTCTTCAACTGGATCGGCACGATGTGGAAGGGGCACCTGACCTTCGAGTCGCCGATGCTCTTCTCGGTCGGCTTCATCTGCGTGTTCCTCTTCGGTGGTCTGTCGGGTGTCATCCTGGCCAGCCCGCCGCTGGACTTCCACGTGTCGGACAGCTACTTCGTCATCGCGCACTTCCACTACGTGCTCTTCGGCACGATCGTGTTCGCGACGTACGCCGGTATCTACTTCTGGTTCCCGAAGATGACCGGCCGCATGATGGACGAGCGCCTGGCCAAGGTTCACTTCTGGCTGACGATCATCGGCTTCAACACGACCTTCCTCGTCCAGCACTGGCTGGGTAACGAAGGTATGCCGCGTCGCTACGCCGACTACCAGTCGACGGACGGCTTCACCACGCTGAACACTGTCTCGACGATCGGTGCGTTCATCCTCGGTGCCTCGACGCTGCCGTTCGTGTGGAACGTCTTCAAGAGCTTCCGCTTCGGCGAGCAGGTCAAGGTCGACGACCCGTGGGGCTACGGCAACTCGCTCGAGTGGGCCACCAGCTGCCCGCCGCCGCGCCACAACTTCACCGAGCTGCCGCGTATCCGTTCGGAGCGTCCGGCGTTCGAGCTGCACTACCCGCACATGTTCGAGCGGATGCGTGCGGAGTCGCACATCGGTTGGGGTTCGGCCAAGCACACCGCCGAGCTCATGGAAGAAGTGAAGGCTTACAGCAAGTAGGACCTCGTCAAAGTGCCCCGATCCACGTGGTCGGGGCACTTTGCTGTGTGGCGGGCCTCCCGGCCTTTCTGTCCACCGATCCATCCCGACGGCCGGTTCGCGATAAGGTGACCTCGCTGAAATCATCTGGGAGAACGGAGACCGGGCGCGTGGCTGTCACCGATACGACGGTTCTGATCACGGTCACCGGCCAGGACCGCCCCGGCGTCACCTCGGTCTTGTTGGCGGCGCTCGCGCGCCACGATGTCAGTCTTCTCGACATCGAGCAGGTCGTCATTCGCGGTCAGCTGACCCTGGGTGTACTGATCCGGTGCCACCCCAACTGCGAGGATCTGCAGGAGCAGCTCGAACAGGCGATGGCAACCGTCGGCATGCACGTCGACGTCCAGGTCGGCGCGGAACCGGGCCAGCGGGTGCAGCCGACGCACGCGGTCGTCGTTCTGGGCAGCCCGGTGTCGGCGAAGGCGTTCAGTGCGATCGCGCGCAAGCTCGCCGAGCAGGGCGCGAACATCGAAACCATCCGCGGGATCGCCGACTACCCGATCACGGGACTCGAACTCCTCGTCACCGCGACGAGCCAGCGCGCCGACGCGGACGAGAAACTGCGGACGTCGTTGGCCGAGGTAGCGGTCCGGGAAGGCGTCGACGTCGCGGTCGAGCGAGCTGGTCTCGCCCGTCGATCCAAGCGCCTCATCTGTTTCGACGTCGACTCGACGCTCGTCCAGGGCGAGGTCATCGAGATGCTCGCGGCCCACGCGGGGGTCGAGGAGCAGGTCAAGGAAATCACCGACGCGGCGATGCGCGGGGAGATCGACTTCGAGGAATCCTTGCACCGACGCGTCGCGACGCTCGCCGGACTCGACAAGTCGGTGATCGACGAAGTCGCCGCGAACCTCAAGCTGACCAAGGGTGCCCGCACCACGATCCGCACGCTCAAGCGTCTGGGCTTTCGCTGCGGTGTCGTGTCCGGCGGCTTCGTCCAGGTGATCGAGGGTCTCGCGCGCGAACTCGAACTCGATTTCGTGCGGGCGAACGTCCTCGAGATCGTCGATGGAAAGCTCACCGGCCGAGTCGTCGGCGAGGTCATCGACCGGGCCGCGAAGGCCGAGTCCTTGCGTGAATTCGCCGCCGACGTCGGTGTTCGCATCGAGCAGACGGTGGCTGTCGGTGACGGAGCCAATGACATCGACATGCTGAACGCGGCCGGCCTGGGCATCGCGTTCAATGCCAAGCCCGCGCTGCGGGAGGTCGCGGACACGGCGCTGTCCCACCCGTACCTCGACGCGGTGTTGTTCGTTCTCGGAGTCACTCGTTCCGAGGTCGAGGCGGCCGACGCGGTCGACGGCCTGTTCGGCACCCGGGTTCCGCTTGAGCAGTACTGACCCTCGGTTCCGCGCCCGGCACGGATTTCTGGCCAGGGGATATCGGGGCGCGGTCGATCCGGAAGACCCGGCGGACGTGCTGGCGATGCAGATGGTTCTGCACATCCCAAAGCAACGCCCACTCGACCGGTTCGACCTTCTCGCCGCCGCTGCGTCGGCCGTCGTGAGCCTGTGCCTCGACGAACGCGTCGGGGAGGGCGGGGAGTGGCACGACGACTTCGTCGCCTGGATGGACGCACGCATCCGAAAGGTTGCGCGGCGGGCTCGCGGAGCGCAATGGGAAGCCGTCCAAGGCGTTCCCGGCGTCACCGTCACGGTGGGCGATGCACAAGCGCGGGCATTCGTGCCCGGCCGTGTCGGTGCGGTTGACCCGCGTGTGAAGAAACTGCAGATCGGCGGGACCGAGCTTCCGCCCGGAACGACCCGGTCGGTGATCCCACCCCACCCGGTGTTGTGGATCGATCCGCGACTCGAGATGACCGTCGGCAAGAGCGCTGCTCAGGTCGGGCATGCCTCGATGCTGTTGGCGGCTGCGCTGCCGTTCGACACGGTCGCGCAGTGGGCCGATGCGGGCTATCCGGTCGTGGTCGCCGAAGCCGACGCGGAGCAATGGGATCGGTTGTGCCGGGCGGTCGACGACGGTCGAGCGGTCGCGGTGCACGACGCTGGATTCACGGAAGTGGCCCCAGGTGCACGAACGGTCATCGCCGAGTGGGATCAGACGCAGTGGGACCAGACTCACCGGGGCCAAGCGTGAATCGCCGATGGATGTAGGCGAGTATGGGATTCGTGGCTACGAATCCTGACCTCCTGATCGACTTCACGGACGTCGTTGTCCGCCGATCCGGGACGACGTTGGTCGGGCCGGTCAGCTGGCAGGTCCAGGCCGAGGAGAAGTGGGTCATCCTCGGTCCCAACGGTGCCGGAAAAACGACGCTCATGCGGATCGCAGCCGCGGAGTTGCACCCGACGTCGGGCACTGCCTCGATCCTCGGGGAAACCATGGGCCGCGTCGACATCAGCGAATTGAAACCGCGGATCGGACTGTCGTCGGCAGCGGTCGCCACGCGCGTCCCGCACGACGAGCGTGTCGCAGACCTGGTGATGTCGGCGAGCTACGGCGTCCTGGGTCGTTGGCGGGAGCGCTATGACGCGATCGACAACCGGCGTGCCATGGCGATGCTGTCGAACTTCGGCGCCGAACACCTCGCCGGCCGGGTGTACGGGACGCTGTCCGAGGGCGAGCGTAAACGCGTGCTCATCGCCCGTGCCCTCATGACCGATCCGGAACTTCTGCTGCTCGACGAGCCGGCTGCAGGTTTGGACCTGGGCGGGCGCGAGGAACTCGTCGCTCGGCTCGCCGACCTGGCGGAAGACCCCGACGCGCCTGGCGTCGTGCTCGTGACGCACCACGTCGAAGAGATCCCGCCGGGGTTCACCCACGCGCTCATCCTGCGCGAAGGCGAGGTCGTCGCCCACGGTCCGGTGGACAGGGTCGTCAGCAGCGAGAATCTCAGCGAGGCGTTCCAGCAGGCTATCGTCGTGGAATCGACGTCCGACGGCCGCTTTTTCGCGCGCCGGGACCGCTCCATGGCTTACATAGGACCGCAATGACCGACATTCCCGTGCCCAAGCACTCCTCGACGATTCTTCTGGTGCGTGAGGGCCGGCCGGGGATCGAGGTGTTCGTTCAGCGCCGGGCGTCAACGATGGCCTTCGCCGCGGGGATGACGGTGTTCCCCGGAGGCGGGATGTCCGACTCGGACCTCGATGCCGAAATTCCGTGGATCGGTCCCGACGCCGCGTGGTGGGCAGACCAGTTCCGGACGGACGAGAGCCTGGCGCGGGGACTCGTCGTCGCCGCTGTCCGCGAGACGTTCGAGGAGTGTGGGGTGCTCCTCGCCGGTCCGGACGCCGAGGCCGTCGCGGACCCGTCGCAGTTCCTCACTGCGCGCGCCGAGTTGGCGGCCGGGAAGCTCTCCATGACGGAGTTCCTGCAGGCGGAGAACCTCTACCTGCGTGCGGACCTGTTGCGCCCGTGGTCGAACTGGATCACGCCCGTCGGGCAGCCGCGCCGGTATGACGTGCGGTTCTTCGTCGCCGAACTGCCGGCGAATCAGATCGCCGACGGCATGACGACCGAGGCCGCCGAGACGGGCTGGTACACACCGGCGGCGCTCATCGAGACCTGGAAGGCCGGGCAGGCCATCCTCATGCCGCCGACGTGGGCGCAGATCGTCGATCTCGCGGAGTTCGGGCTCATCGCGGAAGTTCTCGCCGCCGAGCGCCTCATCACCGCGATCGAGCCACGGCCCGGGCACGGTGAGCTCGACTTCCCGAATGCGGCGGACTACCTGGAAGTGGTAGGCAACTTCCGTGCCTGAATTCGTGTCCGTCGAGGTGACCGGCGACGGGATCGCAACGCTGCGCCTCGACAATGCTCCACTGAACCTGCTGACGGTGTCAGCGCGGGCTGAATTCGCGACTGCGGTGAAACGACTCGGGACCGACCCGGGCGTCCGGGCGGTCATTCTGTACGGCGGCGACAAGGTGTTCTCCGCCGGTGACGATGCGCGTGAGCTGCTCGATCTCGACGCTGCGCAGGCGGCACGATTCGCGGCCTCGGTGCAAGACCTGTTCGATGCGGTGGCGCAGCTGCCGAAGCCCGTTGTCGCGGCCATCAGTGGTTATGCGATCAGCAGCGGTGCGGGCCTCGCGCTGTGCGCCGACTGGCGGATCATCGGCGACAACGTGAAGCTCGCCTTCGGCGAGGTCCATCAGGGCGGTATTCCGCTCGGTGGGACATTGGCGCGGCTCATGCTCCTGGCAGGCCAGAGCAACGTGCGCGACCTGGTGTTCTCCGGCCGCTTCGTCGAGCCGGACGAGGCGAAGTCGCTGGGGCTCGTCGACGAGGTCGTGGCTCCCGATGATGTGTACACCGCAGCCATGACGTGGGCGATGCGGATGCGGCATGCACCCACTGCGGCGGTCGGTGCAGTCAAGCGGGTTCTTCTCACGGAAACCGTAGAGGATCACGAGTTCTCCGACTTGGCGTCGACCGCCGAACGGCGGCGGTTGTTGGAAGCGTTCCTGGCGAGCGGTCCGGTAGCCGCCCGCGGTTAGGTACGCCCTGTCCCATACAGGTAGTCTGCTGGGCATGACTTCGAGCCACGAGCCGGTTCGCCGCCTGTCGCTGGTGCCGGATACGGATGACCCGGCCCCGAACCCGCACGCCACCGCGGAAGAAGTGGCCGCGGCGTTGGAAGACACCAAGCTCGCGCAGGTGCTCTACCACGATTGGGAAGCCGAGACGTACGACGACAAGTGGTCGATCTCGTACGACGAGCGCTGCATCGACTACGCACGCGGTCGCTTCGACGCGGTCGCCGGTAAGCAGCACCTTCCGTACGGTCGTGCGCTCGAGCTCGGCTGTGGCACGGGCTTTTTCCTCCTCAACCTCATGCAGGCCGGCGTTGCGGAGAAGGGCTCGGTTACCGACCTCTCTCCAGGAATGGTCAAGGTCGCGCTGCGGAACGCCGCGAACCTCGGCCTCGACGTCGACGGCCGCGTTGCCGATGCGGAGGGAATCCCGTACGAGGACAACACCTTCGACCTCGTTGTTGGACACGCGGTGCTGCACCACATCCCGGATGTCGAGCAGGCGCTGCGCGAGGTTCTGCGCGTTCTCAAGCCAGGCGGCCGCTTCGTCTTCGCGGGCGAGCCGTCGACCGTGGGCAACTTCTACGCGCGCTGGCTCAGCCGGATGACGTGGGAAGCGACGACGAACGTCACCAAGGTCTCCTTCCTCAACGGCTGGCGTCGTCCGCAGGCCGAGCTCGACGAGTCGTCGCGCGCGGCTGCTCTCGAAGCAGTTGTCGACCTGCACACGTTCTCCCCGGCTGACCTCGAGCGCATCGCAACCGCAGCCGGCGCTGCCGGTGTGCACGCGCACTCGGAGGAGTTCGCCGCGGCGATGCTCGGTTGGCCGGTCCGGACCTTCCAGGCTGCGGTCCCGGCGGAGAAGCTGGGCTGGGGCTGGGCGAAGTTCGCGTTCGGTGGCTGGCGCACGCTCACGTGGGTGGACGAGAAGATCCTGCGTCATGTCGTTCCGCGCGGGTTCTTCTACAACGTGTTGATCACCGGAGTGAAGCCGAGCTGACGTACCAGTTTTCTCTTGACGATGTCGCCTTCCTGACCAGCGAGCCTGGCAGGGAGGCGCTCGCATTTGCGGGCACCTTGAATCTCTCCGGTTTCGCCGGGCTGGAAACCGCGCGCAAGAGGTTCGGCGATCGCACGGGGGCGATCCTCGAAACCGTCTCGCTTCGCCGGAAAGCCGCCGGAAAGATCGACGGCGCCGAGAACTGGCTTTTCACCGAGGACGCGCTGCAGCAGGCGACGGCCTCGATCGTCGCGAAGCATCGAGCCCAGCGTCTGGGCGGTCGCATCGTCCATGACATCACGTGCTCGATCGGCACAGAACTTGCACAGTGCACGGGTCGGGCGATCGGAAGCGATCTCGACGAAGTCCGCCTGCGGATGGCACGGAACAATGTGCCGGGCGTGTTGTTTGCACGTGCCGACGCTTTGCGTCCCTGCTCGCGGGATGCCGTGGTGCTCGTGGATCCCGGGCGCCGAACCGGGGGCAAACGGGTCTTCGATCCGGAGGCACTCGAACCGCCACTGAGCGCTGTGCGGGAGGTCTACCGAGACCGTGACATCGCCATCAAGAGCGCTCCTGGGATCGATTACGACAGCCTCGACTGGGACGGTGAGGTCGAGATCGTCTCGCTCGACGGTGGAGTGCGTGAGGCATGTCTGTGGTCGCACGGGTTGGCCACCGCGGGGCGCCGCGCGACTGTGCTGACCAGTGCCGGTGGCGTCCTCACGGTGACCGACACCGAGCCCGATGACATTCCCGAGTGCGAACCAGGAGAGTGGATCATCAACCCGGACGGAGCGATCGTTCGCGCGGGTCTGGTGCGTCACTATGCGGCGCGGCACGGGTTGTGGCAACTCGATCCACGGATCGCCTACCTGACGGGCGACCGCGTACCGCCCGGCGTGCGCGGATTTCGGATCGTCAGTCGGATGGCGTTCAACGAGAAGCTCATCCGCCAGGAATTGCAGCGGCTCGGATGTGGCGCTCTGGAAATTCTGGTGCGGGGCGTCGATGTCGATCCGGACGCCCTGCGCAAGCGGTTGAAACTTCGCGGTGGTACCGCGTTCAGCCTCGTCATCACCCGAATCGGCCGAGATGCGACAGCGTTCGTATGCGAAGCCGGAACCGTCATTTCGCAGGGTGAGTAGGCTGAAGCGCATCTCGGCAACGAAATTCGCGGTAGGGGCAGGCAGTGGCGGCTGATTCCCTGAGCATCGTGTGGGCTGCGGTCGGGGCCGGTCTCGTCGTCTTCGCGGGTCTTGCTGTCTTCTGGGCGTGGTCGCTCGACAAGCGGCGCCGCTATCTCCTGCTGATGTTCGGTGGCGCCATGACGTACGCCGTCGGCCTTGCCGTGGCGTTCGGAGACTTCCTACCGGGCGCGGCGCTCAATGAGGTGGTCGCCGGCTTCTGCATGATCGCGGGTGCGATCCTGTCGATGGAGGCGTTCGCCCGCCGTACGGGAAGCACGCTCGGCCGCGGGCTCGTTCTCGGCGTCATCGTCGTGGCGGTGGCGGGCGAGGTGTGGTTCTCGGTCCTGCGGCCGGATGCCGTGGCGCGGGTTCGAGTCGAGGACTACGTCACCGCTGCGGTGTCGATTCGCGCGGTTACTCGGGGACGTCTGCTGTCCAACGGCCGTCGCGGTGATCCCGTGCTGTTCTTCTTCCTGATCGGACTGGCCATCTGGTGCTTGTCGCGCACGTGGATCGGCGTCTCGTCGGCCGCGCTCGCCGCGGGCGCACGGTTCGGCACGGACATCTTCGTGACACCCGTCTACGTGATCTTCGCGGTCCTTCTGGTGCCCGCGACGGTGACGACGGTGTGGCAGGAGGTCGCCGGGGTGATCGACGTGCTGCGCCACGAACGCGATACGGACCAACTGACCGGAGTGCTGAATCGGCGTGGTTTCCTCGCGGAAGCGCAGCGAATGGTCGACGACCCGCGTCTGGCTCCGGTCGCGATGATCGTGTGTGATGTGGACCGTTTCAAGCAGATCAACGACCGGTACGGGCATCGGGCAGGTGACCAGGTGCTGCAGGGATTCGGCCGATTGCTTCGCGAGTCGGCGCGAAATATCGATCTTGTCGGTCGCCTTGGTGGCGAGGAGTTCGCGATCCTGCTGGCCACCTCCGAAGGAGGCGACGGGTTCGAATTCGCCGAGCGGGTACGCATCCGATTGTCGTCGGAGGCGTTTGACTTTCTTCCTGCGACGCAGCGGGTGACGGCGAGCTTCGGAGTGGCCGGCGCCGGCACCGGTGTGCTGGATCTGGAGACGCTCCTACACGAGGCGGATCGCAGAATGTATCGGGCGAAGGACGCCGGTCGCGACCGATCGTGGCCCGCCTATTGATCTGATGTGTCCTGAAATATCGTTGGGGCAGCTTTTGACACTCAACCAGGGAACTGGGTGGAGGTCGATCCCGACACGTACAAACTGCGTCGGACCACACCGCGCGAGAGCCGCCGCGCACCGTTCTGGCAGCACGTGTCGGACTCCGGCCGCCGCGTCTGCGCGTTTGACGTTCCGCATGCCGACATCCCCAAGGACCTGACGGCCTGCTCCTCAAGCAGTGGGGCTGCCATGATCGGCACTTCGGCACCGCGTCCTATCCGGCGGGATTGCCCGACGAAATCAACGCGATATCGGGCCCCCCTCCGATCGGGTGTCAGCCCGGACCGCATGGCGCCGAGCAGTTCGCGCCGTGCGATTCCACGTACCGCCAGGGCATTCATCGGACTCTCGACGAGAACCAGCAACTCCTGAAAGTGCTGCTCGACGGGGTCGAGGCAACGCGGAGGGCTTCCCTGTCACTGCTCGACCTCGAACCGTGCGACCTGTTCATGACGGTCCTCGGCGAGAGTCACTGCGTCGGACACCAGATGTGGCACCTGCGTGATGCGGACCATCCGCGTCACGACGCCGATGCGCGCGCGACGATCGGTGATCCCATCGTCGAGGTGTACTCGCGCCTCGACGCGTCGCTTGGCGAACACCTCGCCCGCGCCGGCGAGGACACGACCGTATGGCTGCAGTTCAACCACGGCATGGGCCGGCACTACGACGAGGAGCACCTTCTCGACACCGTGCTTCTCCGTATCGACGAGGCCTCTCGAGGTCCGCGGAGTGTGGTCGGCCAGGCGCGAGCCGCCGTCCGAAGTGGGCTCGAGGGACTGATCGCCGCGGCTTACCGCCGATTCCTGAACTGGAACCCGCGTCCGGCGCCGCGACCGGACCGCCGGTTCTTTCAGATTCCGGGTAACACCGCCGTCGGCGCGATCCGGCTCAACGTCGTGGGACGCGAGAGCCACGGACTCGTCGAGCCGGGGCGGCACTACGACGGCGTGTGCGAGGAGATCAAGCGCTCGCTGCTGGATTTGCGGAACGTGGAGACCGGTCGTCCGGCCGTGCACGCCGTGATTCGCTCCGAAAGCGTCCTCGAGCGGTCAGCCGACGACGGGTTGCCCGACCTGTTCGTCGAGTGGAATCGGGAGGCGCCGATCTCGCGCGTCGCGTCGCCGCTCATCGGCGAAGTCAGCATCCGGTACCTCAAGCACCGCACGGGCGACCACAACGATCGAGGGCTGGCAATCGTAAAGGGCCCGGGTATCCGCCCCGGTCGCCGCGCGGAGCCGATGTCACTGGTCGACGTGGCGCCGACGTTGTGCGCGATCGTCGGCGCGCCGCTGACGGAGACCGACGGCGTGGTCCACCCGGACCTTCTGACGGAAGTCGAACGCTAGCCGCCGACGACGACCTTCCCGTCGATCACCTGCGTCGAATAGCAGGTGACGGCGGGAATGTCGGGCGTCGTGCACTCTCCGGTGTCCAGCGAGAACGCGTACTGGTGCAACGGGCACACCACGACCTTCTGGTCGTACTGACCGTCGGTGAGGGGACCGGCCTTGTGTGGGCAGATCGCGTTGAGCGCGCGGACCGAGTCGTCGGCCATGCGGAACAGCGCGACCTGCGTGCCGTCGACGACGAACGTGCGAGGTTCGCCGGGGACGAGGTCGTCCAGGCTGCAAACAGGGATCATCGAACCGGCACCATCGGTAGTGGGAGCAGGGGGAGCGAGGACGAGAACTGACCCACCGAGCGCGGGGCCGCCGCATCGGTCGCCCACGGGTCGCGGTAGCCGTCGACCGAGGCCTGCATGCGCTCTTCGAGGCCGGCGCAGATGCCGTCCTCGTCGCGGACCAGAACGCGCTGCAGCTCCTCGAGACCGATGCGGGGGACCCAGTCGTACGTCCGCTCGAGCCATCGGGCGTTCTCGCGGTAGTACTGGATGAACCGGCTGGCGAGAACGAGCACTTCCTCGCCGGATTCGGCGGTCGCGAACACGTCACCCTTGCGGATGTGCGCGCCCGCGGCGCCACCGATGTAGATCTCCCATTTGCCGTCACCGATCGAGACGACACCGAAGTCCTTGCACAGGGCTTCCGAGCAATTTCGTGGGCAGCCGGCGACGGCGAGCTTGAGCTTGGCCGGGGTTTCGAGGCCCTGGAACCGCTGCTCGATCGCGATGCCGAGGTTCGTCGAATCGCCGAGTCCGTAGCGGCAGAACTCGCTGCCCACGCAGGTCTTGACCGTGCGGAAGCTCTTGCCGTACGCGAATCCCGACGGCATGCCGAGGTCCTGCCACACCTTCGGCAGGTCTTCCTTCTTCACGCCGAGCAGGTCGATTCGCTGACCGCCGGTGACCTTGACCATGGGAACCGAGTACTTGTCGGCCACGTCGGCGATCTTGCGGAGCTGGTCGGGTGTGGTCACGCCGCCCTGCATCTGCGGGACGACGGAGAACGTTCCGTCCTTCTGGATGTTGGCGTGCACGCGGTCGTTGATGAACAGGGCACCACGTTCGTCGACCCAGTCCGGCCCCCACACGACGCGCAGCAGCGACGCCAGCGGCATCTTCGTGTTGGCGTCTTCGCCGCTCGGTGCGAACGCTGCGACGACTTCGGAGACCGAACGCAGTCCACGCTCGCGAACCGCGGCGATGAGCTCCGGCTTCGTCATCGGGATCGAGGGGACGTACCAGTCGGCGGACGGGTCATCGGCGAGGGCGCCACCGAGTGCACACGCGATGATGTCCTTGACCATGCCCTTGCACGAGCCGCAGCCCTTGCCGGCGCGAGTCCGCGCGACGACGTCGGACAGCGTGTGCGCGCCCGAGTGCACGCATTCGGTGATCGTGCCCTTGCTGACGCCGTTGCAGTTGCAGATCTGCGCGTCGTTCGGCAGATCGGCGACCGATGATGCCGGCGCCGAAGGGCCGAGATCGAACAGCAGGCTGATGCGTTCCTTCGGCAGATCGATCTGGCTCTCGAAGGCCTGCTGCAGCGAACCCGCTTTGCTGATGTCGCCGAGGAGCATCGCGCCGATGAGCTTGTCGTCGCGCACGACGATGCTCTTGTAGACGCCGCTGCTCGGCTCGTAGAACTGAACGAACTCGTCGTCCTCGTGTTCGGGACCCTTGACGCCCATCGCGGCGACGTCGATGCCCGCGACCTTGAGCTTCGTCATCTTGACCGAGCCGTGGTACGCCGCATGCGGTTTCGTGCCCGTCAGGTAGTCGGCGAGGACGACCGACTGCTCCCACACCGGGGCGACAAGGCCATACGTCTCGCCGCGGTGCTCACAACACTCGCCGACCGCGTAGATGCTGCTCTCGTCCTCGCACCGCATCTGGTCGTCGACGATGATGCCGCGTTCCACGACGAGCCCAGCGGACTGCGCAAAGCTCGTACTGGGCCGGATACCTGCGGCGACGACGACCATGTCGGCGGTGAGCCGGCCGCCGTCGGCGAACTCGACGCCTGAGATGTGCCCGTTCTCGTCGCGGTGGACTGCGGTCGTGCGCTTGCCGGTGTGGACCCCGATGCCGAGTTTTTCCATCTCGGTGCGCAGAACCTTGCCGCCGCGCTCGTCGAGCTGCTGGTTCATCAGGTGCGTCGGCGAGTGCACGACATCGACCGTGAGTCCCTGCGTGCGCAAGCCGTAGGCGGCTTCGAGTCCGAGCAGGCCACCGCCGATGACAACCGCCGTGACGGAGCCCTCACCAGGGACGGACGCCTCCGCCATCTGCAGCATGCCATTGGTGTCGGCGATGTTCCGGAAACCGAAGACCCCGCGGCCCAGCCGGCCGTCGGATTCGCGCAGGCCGTCGATGTTGGGGAAGAAGCTCGTGCTTCCGGTCGCGATGATGAGGATGTCGTACGGGACCTCTCGGCCGCTTTCGCACGTCACGACCTTGCCGAAGCGGTCCAGACGGGTGGCGCGGTCACCGGCGTACAGCTTGACGCCGTTTTCGGTGTACCAGCTCATCGGGTTGAGGACAACGTCCTCGTCATCCAGGCTCGCGTGGCCGGCGAGGACATGGCTGAGCATGATGCGGTTGTAGTTGCCGTACGGCTCGTCGCCGATCATCGTGATGTCGAACTGCTCAGCGCCACCGCGAGCGAGGATCTCCTCGACCGTTCGGGCGCCAGCCATCCCGTTTCCGACGACGAGCAACCGCTGCTTAGCTCTTGTGTCGCTCGTCATACGGCCAGAGTCCAAGGGCCGGGTGACGCGGCTGCGTCGCTCGTGTTACAGCGGGGTTAGGAACCGCTCTTTATGTTTCAGGGCGCGAACGTGAACACTTCGCCGATGATGGTCACCACGACGACCTGTTTGTCCGGCCCGATCGCCGTCGCGAGGGTCGTTCCCGTGGCTCCGGGTAGCGCGTCGTGGTCGACCGTCTTGCCTGACTTCACGTCGAAGGTCACCAGGGTCAGGCTGGCCTCGCCCTCGCGCGCGACGATGTAACCGGTGTCGCCGCCCGAGAGCGCTGGGGCTCCGCGCAATTCGACATCCTTGCGTTCCCACGCGACCTCGGCGCTCTTGCCGGCATCGCGGATCGCGACGAGGTGGCCCTCCGACCCGCCCGGAATGATCAGGCCGTCCTGGAGCGAAAGGCCGTACTGCGGAATGAATCCGAGATCGTGCGTCCACTTCGTCGAACCGGTTGCGGCATCCAGTGCGCGCAGCTTTCCGGCGTTGTCGGCGACGTACACGGTCTTGCCGTCGGGGGAGATGACCGGGCCGACGGCGGTGCCCTTCGCCAGGACCGGAACCGACCATTCCTGCTTGAGTCCGGGCTTGTCGCCGCTCGTGTACTTGAGCGAGACGACCGATGCCTCGGGCGTGTTCGGCCGCCAGAACGTCACGATGATCCGGCCGGTCGGGAGGTCGATCGCGGGAACTGTCGACGTCAGGCACCACTTGCCGCCAGTGATGCAGGAATCGAGCCCGACGGTCGGCGACATCTCCGGGACATCCGGCGTCTTGGAGTAGTTGAGATTGCCGGCGAGCTTCAGTGCGGGAACGAACGGCGTGCCGTTGTACCTGTTGAGAACGCTGACTTCACCGAGCTGGGTGACCACGAGGAGATGGCCGTCCGGCGTGAACTGCGACCCGACGGGTGAACCCGTGAGCTCGGTGCGCCAGCGCGCTGGGCCGTAGTCGGCGAAGGACAGAATCGCGCCGTCGTCGCCGACGTAGATGTTGTTGGCCGCATCGGAGATCGGGCGGCTGGCGAAGGAAGCCGGGCTGATCTTCGTGCAGAACTTCTTGCGCCCCGACTCGATCTGGAACGCGAACACGGTGCAGCCGGCCTTGGTGCGGGCGGTCGTGTAGATCAGTCCCTCGGGTGCGATCGCCAGGCCGGAAGCGACGGGTGCGCCGATCGGGCGTGACCACGCGAACTTGAGCGCGCGCGATCCCTCGATCGACGAGTTCGCCGAGTTCCGGGCGTCGCCGTGCGAGCCGGAGAAGGCGGCGTCGCCGAGTTGGTTGTCGTATCCCGGGCCAGAGCTGCAGGCGGCCAGAGTCATGGTTCCGGCGATCGCGAAAGTCGCCATGCGTCGTCCCCAGGTCACTTCTTCGAGACTAGTGGCTTGAGCGCAACGGGCGCCGGAGGGACATGCAGGACGCGCCTGGGACACTCTGTACCCTTCATGCAATGACGACGATGTGGGGTGTTCCGCTACGGAAGCGTTGGAGTGGGTCGCGTCGACGCGACCCCGAGCAGGCCAAATTCCTGACGATGGCCTCGCTGCGCTGGGTGATTCGGAACAAGGCGTACTCGCGCTGGTACCTCGTTCGATACTGGCGTCTGATGAAGTTCCGGCTGGCCAACCCGCACATCGTGCTCAAGGGAATGTTGTTCCTGGGCAAGGGTGTTGAGCTGCACTGCACCCCCGAACTCGGTCGGATGGAGATCGGTCGCTGGGTTCACATCGGCGATGGCAACGCCATCCGGTGCCACGAAGGATCGCTCCGTCTGGGCGACAAGGTCGTCTTCGGAAAGGACAGCGTCGTCAACGCCTACCTCGATATCGAGATCGGCGGTTCGACCCTCGTCGCGGACTGGAGCTACATCGTCGACTTCGACCACATCGTCGACAACATGGACCTGCCCATCAAGGACCAGGGAATCATAAAGTCGCCCGTCCGCATCGGACCCGACTGCTGGATTTCGACGAAGGTCACCGTCACCCGCGGCACGCGCGTCGGACGCGGTTGCGTGCTGGGCGCACACGCGGTCGTGCGCGGCGAGATCCCCGACTACTCGATCGCCGTCGGTGCGCCGGCGCGCGTCGTGAAGAACCGCAAGGAATCGTGGGAAGCCGGTGCCGAGGAGCGCGCGAAGTACATCGCCGCTCTGGAGGACATCGAGCGTAAGAAGGCAGGGATTCCGAAGCTCGACGAGGCTTAGCCAAACGAATCGGTGCTCTGACGGCTGCTTGATCGATATGTGTCGATCGCAGCGCTGTCAGAGCACCGAATCGTCGGGGACCTTGCGTCATGTCTCGGTGACGTCCGATGTCCTTCAGTACTAGTTGGAGATCGACTGCCGCGGCTGGAGTGAGCAGTGGCTTCACGACGCCGAACGCAAGTTCCTCGGTGCTGCATGCTGGGGCCCACGGAACGCTGGCTTAGCCAAACGAATCGGTGCTCCGACGGCTACTTGATCGATATATGTCGATCGCAGCGCTGTCAGAGCACCGAATCGTCGGGGACCTAGACGTCTCGCTCCGGCAGCGGTCGTTCGATGATGACCGGGCGGCCGAGAGCGTGCCGAACGCGGCGCTTCGCGCTCTGGTAGACCGTGGACGTCGCCTCGGCGACGACGGGCCAGCCGAAGTCGCCGGTCAGGCGGGCGCGGGCAGCTGCGGCGCGAGCCTGCGCCGCATCGGGGTCGTCGAGCAGGCGGCGAATCGCGTTCGCCAATCCGGCCACGTCGCCGGGCTCGAACGACAATCCCGTCTCGCCATCGACGACAGCTTCACCCAGACCACCGGCAGTCGACGTGACCAGCGGCGTTCCGGCGGCAGCGGCCTCGAGAGCGATGATTCCGAACGGCTCGTATCGACTCGGCAGCACGATCGCGTCCGCACCGTGGAGCCAGCCGAGGAGTTCCTCGTGGTCGAGCTTGCCGAGGAACGTCACGGCACGCGCGACGCGGTGCTTCACCGTCAGTTCGCGCAGCCATTCGTATTGCGTGCCTTCGCCAGCGATGACGAGCGTCGTTCCGGGGTGGGTACGGCGAATCCGGGGGAGCGCGGCGATCGCGTCCTGAATGCCCTTCTCGTATTCGAGGCGACCGACGTAGAGCAAGGTCGCAGGACCGCGACGCGGCTGACGCTCCCGGTACGTCCAGGTCGAGACATCGATTCCGTTGTGGATCACGGAGATCGGCGCGAGCTCGGGCCCGAACAGTCGCGTGACTTCGTCTTCCATCGAGTGCGAGCAGCAGATGAGCGCGTCGGACTCGTTGGCGAGCCACCACTCGAGGGAGTGAACCTGCTTGTTGATCCGACCCGAAACCCAGCCGCTGTGGCGGCCCGCCTCGGTCGCGTGGAGGGTCGAGACGAGCGGAACGTCGTAGAACTCGGCGAGTGCGATCGCGGGGTGGGCAACCAGCCAGTCGTGTGCGTGGACGACGTCGGGCGTCCAGCCTTCGCCGATGCCGGGTTTGCTCAGCGCGACGCCGGCACGAACCATCGCGTGGCCCATCGCGAGCGTCCACGCAAGCATGTCCTGGCCGAACTCGAACGCGTGCGGGTCTTCGGCGACCGCCACGACGAGGACTCCCTCGGCGTACATGGACTCGGTTGGGTGCGTCAACGCGTCAGTCCCGCTCGGTCGCCGGCACAGCACGACGACCTCGTGACCCTCGGCCGCGAGTTCGACCGCCAGGTGATGAACGTGGCGGCCTAGACCGCCCACCACGACCGGCGGGTACTCCCATGACACAAGCAAGATGCGCACGACGTCGAGCTCCCTGGTACTGCTCAGACCTGCAGCCGCCGGGCGTCCAGCGCGGGGAACAAGCCGTCTACTTTGTTCCAGTCTTGCGCGAGTCGATCCGCTTTGGCGAATTGGCCGGAGGCGATCGCCTCGGCGATCTCGCGTGTTGCGTGGGCGTGTCGGTGCGCGCGGTCACGCGCATAGCCCGCCGCCGAGTCCTTGCTGACCATGAAGGCCCAGTCGCTCGACACCGCCATGAGCGTCTCGCGGATGAGTTGATCGTTGGTACGACTACGCAGTTCAGAAGGGTTTTTGTCGAGCGCGGCGAGCGCTGTCTCCACCACTTCGGCGTTGAGTTGGACGAGGTCGGCGACCTGATCGCCCGCCCACACCCGCCAGTCTTTACCCGATCCCCACGAGCTGTCCGAAATGTGGACAGACTGTCCAACAAATCCTTCGTCGCGAGCTTGCGTCAGGGTCCCGACGCGGACTCCAGCCGCCGGGAGCGCCTGCAGAACCTGCTCGAGCCAGGCCGGTCCCTCGTACCACCAATGGCCGAACAGTTCGGTGTCGAAGGCGGCGACCGCGAGCGCGGGCCGACCGATCCGTTCGGATTCGCTCGACAGTCGGCGCACGACTGTTTGAACGAAGTCGTCGACGTGCTGCTTGACCGCGGCGGCAGCGAGGTCGGGGTCGTACGGCGCCTTCTCCGCCGACTTGCGGCTCGTGACGCGGTAGGCCTTCAGTCCGGTGGCGTGGTCGAACGTGTGGAAGTCGCGGTAAGCGGCGTGGCCGGGATAGCCCGACTTCGGCGACCACACGCGATAGCTGACGGGGAGGTCGCGCCCGAACGCGACGACGTCGGCCTCGCCGACCGGGCGACCGAGCGTGGTGTCGCCGTGCAGCGCCGGTCCGTCGACCATGAAGTGCTGAACACCGGCGACGTCGTACCCGTTCTCCATGCCCGGCGTGAAGCCGCATTCAGGAGCCCAGATTCCACGCGGTTTGACGCCCCAGCGGGCCTTTGCGTCGGCCAGTCCCTCAGCAAGAGAAAACGCACGCAACCGCGGATCGAGCAGTGGCTGGAACGGATGTGCAAGGGGTCCGCCGAGCAATTCGATGGTGTTCGCCTCGATGAGCCCGCGGAACAAGGGCGAGGCACCGTGGCGCCACAAGGTGTCGAACTGGTTCAGCGCCCAGGCCGAATTCGCGTGCTCACGTGCGCCGAGATCGCGGCCGCCGGGCCGCAGGGCGGCTTCATGAGCGCGCAGCTGCCAGTTGCCGAGCCAGTGGTGCAGGCCTTCGAGGCAGTGCGGATCATCCAACTGAGCGGCGAGAACCGGCGTGACGCCGAGGCTCAGCACATTCTCGTGGCCCTGATCAGCGAGGCGCCGCAGCACGTCGACAACGGGCAGGTACGAGGCGGCCCACGACTGATAGAGCCATTCCTCACCGACCGGCCATCTGCCGTGGTTGGCCAACCACGGCAGATGGGAGTGCAGAACCAGGCAGAACATGCCCGGCACGGGCTTGGTCACTCCTTCACCGCGATCGCCACCAAGTCGAGGCAAGCGTCGATGTCGTCGGCATGGAGATCGAAATCTGCGGTCGCGATGGCGGCGACGTCGGCCGTCAGGTCGGCGGGCCAGGGCTCACCGGCGAGCGCGCGCTCGATCTGTGCGCCGATGATCGAGCCGCCGTGCTTGGCATCGAGTTCGCGCAGTCGGGCGCCGTGGTGAACGCCGAGCATGGCCTCCACGCGGAACCCGGCTTCGACGAGAAGTTCGTCGAGTTCGGCCGCGTTCAGCTCGCGCGTATGAAAGGGATTGAGGGGTGTGTCACGCCCAGGGGAGAACGTGATGCGGTTCGGAGTACTGATCAACAGCGCCCCGCCGACCGTCAGAACCCGGTGGCATTCGCGCAGAAACTGAGCCTGATCCCACAGGTGCTCGATGACCTGGAAATTGACGACGACGTCGACTGAACCGTCCGTCAGAGGCAGGTCGGCGAGGTTGGCCTGCAGCATCTGCACGGCGGGGTAGCGCTGGCGGATGTGCTCGACTGCGCTGGAGTCGTAGTCGATGCCCGTCACGGACGCCGCTACCGACGCAATCATGTTGGCGCCGTAGCCTTCTCCCGCGCCTGCTTCGAGAACTCGCTGCCCGGCGCAGCGGTCCAGGAGCTGCTCATAGGCGATCTCGTGCCGCCGGAACCAGTAGTTTTCCTCAGGAATTCCGGGCACCGTCCGCTCGCCCGTGAGGGGCAGCTGGGAAACCACGGACTGGTCGGGCTGGGAGTCGCTCACCGACACCATTTTATGGGGCGTCAAAATTGGGATTCGGGCCAGGTAAGAATCGCCTTACGCAAGGATGTTTCTGTGTCAGGTCTCACAGGCGAAGGTCTTGAACCTGTTACTGCGAAGTAACCTACTATTCCGCTAGTGTCACGCTAGGCGGACGCTTGTACGGTTTCTGCCGTACCAGCAACATTGAAAGCTGCTCTGCAAACGTTTACCGAGGAGGTCGACGCAGACCGATGCCGAACATCGTCGTACTGATCAAGCAGGTTCCGGACTACGAGTCCGAGAAGAAGCTCAACAGCGACTTCACGCTCGACCGTTCCGAAGGCGGTCCTCTCGATGAGATCAACGAGCGCGCCGTTGAAGAAGCGCTGCAGATCAAGGAAGCACAGGGCGGAGAGGTAACGGTTCTGGCCGTTGGCCCGGACAAGGCCAATGACGCCGTCCGCAAGGCGCTGTCGATGGGTGCCGACAAGGCCATCCACGTCTCGGACCCGGCAATCGCCGGCTCGGACGCTGTTCAGACCGCGTACATCCTCGCCACCGCAATCGGCACCGTCGAAGGTGCTGAGCTCGTCATCGCGGGTAACACCTCGGGTGACGGCGCCATCGGTGCCGTTCCGGCCATCGTTGCCGACTACCTCGGTCTGCCGGCACTCACCCACGTTCGCAAGCTCACCGTCTCGGGCGGCACCATCACCGCCGAGCGCGAGACCGAAGAGGGTGTCTTCACCCTCGAGTCGGCCGCTCCGGCTGTCGTGAGCGTCGGCGAGGCCATCAACACCCCGCGCTTCCCGTCGTTCAAGAACATCATGGCGGCGAAGAAGAAGGAGATCCAGAAGCTGACTCTTGCTGACCTCGGCATCGACGCGAGCGTCGTCGGCGGTGCCGCGGCTGCATCGGCGGTCACCAATGCGACCCCGAAGCCGCCGCGTGAGGCCGGCCAGCGTGTGACGGACGAGGGCGAGGGCGGCAACCAGATCGCTCAGTACCTGGTCTCGAACAAGATCATCTAATCCTTCTTCGTCAAAGCTTTCAGGAGTAAATGAAATGGCAGAAGTACTCGTGCTCGTCGAGCACGCTGACGGTGCTCTGAAGAAGGTCAGCACGGAACTGCTGACCGCTGCTCGTGCACTCGGTACCCCCGCAGCTGTCGTCACCGGTGCTGCCGGCACCGCGGACGCACTCGCTGGCGACCTCGCCGCTGCTGGTGCCGAGAAGATCTACGTCGCTGAGGGCGATGACGTGGTGAACTACCTCGTCACCCCGAAGGTCGCCGTTCTCGAGTCGCTGGTCGGCCAGACCGGTGCCACCGCGGTCATCACCGCCGCGACCGTCGAGGGCAAGGAAGTCGCCGCTCGTCTGGCTCCGCGCCTGAGCGCCGGCCTGCTGCAGGACGTCATCGCGGTCAACGCGGACGGCTCGGCTGTGCACTCGATCTTCGGTGGTGCCTACACCACCGAGGCGAAGTCCAACGGCGGCGCCGTGGTCATCTCGGTTCGCCCGGGTGCCATCGAGGCTGAGCCGGCTGCCGGCGCAGGCGAGAAGGTCACTGTCGAGGTTCCGGCCGTCGAGGGTGGCGTCAAGATCACCGGTCGTACCCCGGCCGCCGGCGGAAACCGTCCGGAGCTCACCGAGGCCAGCGTCGTCATCGCCGGTGGTCGTGGTGTCGGTTCGGCCGAGAAGTTCGCAACCGTCGAGGCTCTCGCCGACGCTCTCGGTGGTGCTGTCGGTGCTTCGCGTGCCGCTGTCGACTCGGGCTACTACCCGGCTCAGTTCCAGATCGGCCAGACCGGTAAGACCGTCTCGCCGCAGCTCTACATCGCTCTCGGTATCTCGGGCGCCATCCAGCACCGCGCTGGTATGCAGACCTCGAAGACCATCGTTGCGGTCAACAAGGACCCGGAGGCTCCGATCTTCGAGATCGCTGACTACGGCGTCGTCGGCGACCTCTTCGAGGTTGCTCCGCAGCTGACCGAAGCGGTCAAGAAGCACAAGGGCTAAGAACCCATCGGGAACGCCCGCCTTCCTCGGAAGGCGGGCGTTTTCGTGTTTCAGGAACTGCCCTTTTGGCGATTCCTGTCGGCAGGCGAGCCAAGCAGAATGGACGCCAGCCCCCTTGCCGATCGGACAAACGCCATGACGCCTCTACAGCGGTACGTCGCCGAGGAAATCGCCACCGATCACGCCGACGGGCTGATGTCCCGTCGCGAGGCGTTGCGCCGGCTGGGATTGCTCGGTCTCAACGTCGGGGCGGCGTCCGCGCTCTTGGCGGCCTGCGGTGACCAGGTCAAGAAAGCGCCGCTGGTTCAGTCCTCGACGCCGTCCGCCACGACCACATCCGGCCCGCCCGGAGCCGCAAATGCCGTCGCCACCGAGGCGATTTCGTTCGCTGGTCCGGACGGGACCCTGCAGGCGGCCTGGGCGGCCGCTGAGTCGCCGCGGGGAGCAGTTCTGGTGATCCACGAGAACAAGGGCCTGACCGAGCACCACAAGAACGTGGCCGGCCGTTTCGCCGGTGCTGGCTATTCGGCGATCGCGCTCGATCTGCTGTCGCGCAATGGCGGCACCGCTCAATTCACCGATCCGGCACAGGCCACGGCAGCACTGACCAGCACTCCAGCCGCCGACCTGGTCGCCGATATCCAGGCTGCGTTAGGCGAACTCCAGACCCGGGCGGACGGCACGAAACTCGCGATGACCTGGTTCTGTTTCGGCGGTGGTCTCACGTGGCAAACGCTCGCCGCGGGGGAGCCGAGGCTCTCGGCAGCCGCACCCTTCTACGGGCCAGGACCGGAAAATCCGGACTTCTCCGGATCGAAGAACGCGGCCGTCATCGCGTTCTACGGTGCTCTCGACAATCGCGTCAATGCCACGCGAGATGCGATGGGCGAGGCCCTGACTCGGGCGGGTCTGGTCCACGAGATCGTCACCGAACCCGACGCCAACCACGCCTTCTTCAACGACACCGGCCAGCGCTACAACGCCGTCGCCGCAGATTACGCCTGGAAGCGGGTACTCGACTGGTTTGGACAGCACGTCGGGTAGCTGTCAGACACGGACCAGCCCCCGATGGGCGCTGGGTGAAAGGTCCGGTACGTTGCCGACATGATCTTGCAGCGGCTGGCGGTGGTCGTCGGGTGCCTCGTGGCACTCGGGGGCTGCGCCACGGTCACCGAAGGCGTTCCACGCGGTGCGGTACCGGTGTCTGCGACGTCGTCGACCTTGTCTCACGCGGGAATCGACGGCGTGCTTCTGGGCATGTCCGTCGAACAGGCGAAGTCGGCCGCCGAGGCGACCGGAACCGCACTTCCCAAGGTCTCCAAGACCGGCGTCGAGGAGGCGGAGTGGCGAGGCTGCACGCTGACCTTCAACAACGGGACCCTCGTGCGCATCGCGCCGCCGTCGACTGTGAAGACTGTCGAGGGACTGGGTGTGGGTGACGACGTCAAACGCCTGGGACAACTCTTCGGAGATGTCGATCTGACGACCGCCGCGCCGCGGTCGACCGCTGTCGTGGCGGTCGACAAAGAAGCTGGCAACGGCTACGAGATCGACTTCAAACCCACCAACGTGGGGAAGCTCGACGGCACGATCACGAAGATCGTTCTGTGCCGGTGCGGTCCGCGTCCGTTCGCCGACTCCCCGCCCGAAGTGCCCAACTGTCCGACCATCGTCAACGAGAAGGTCGACATCACCCATCCGTATCTGGGCACGCTGCGGCTGTTCGCGGTGACCAAGCCGCTGGGGTCGAACTCGAGGCTGCAGGGTTGCGTCATCGCCGTTGATCGGTCCCACAAAGTGGTGCAAGCCTTCGAAGTGGCCGGATTCGACGACCGGTTGCGATTCGCAGACCCCGTGACCGATGCGAGCGGCAACTTCTTCGTGAACTACAACCCGGGTCGCTACAACGGGATCATGGTGCTCGTGCCGACGCCGACCGGATTCGAACCGCTGGGAGCCGAGCGCGGCAACTACACCGGCAAGCGGCTCATCTACTACGCGGAACTCGAGGGGCCGGGCGACAACGGCCAGTACGTCATCAAGCAGTTCGCCAACGACTGCAAGCCCGATTGCGCCCACGGCACGATCACCTCGAAGGTGCTGCACTGGAACGGCACCGACTACGTGGAGTAGCGGAAGGCCGAAATTAATGCAGGTCACCGTCCTACGCTGGGCGAGTGGACCCGTCGAGCACCCAGTATGTCGAGCGTGACGGACGAGCGCTCGCCTACCAGGTGGTCGGCGCTGGACCGGCCGACATGGTGTTCTTCCTGGAGGCCAATCTTCACCTTGACCTGATGTGGACCGATCCGCAGATCCACTATCTGTTCGAGCGTGTGGCGAGCTTCGGACGGGCGGTGTTCTTCCAGCGACGCGGGTTGGGCCTGTCCGATCCCATCGACTACATCCCCACTCTCGAGCAGCAGGCCGACGACGTTCTCGCCGTGATGGACGCAGTGGGGATGGAGCGTGCGACTCTCGTCGGAGTCGCGAGCACATGTGGTGCGATTTCCCTCGTGGCCGCCCGGTCACCCGCACGTGTGACCGGCCTGATCCTCGTCCAGCCGTTCGCGGAGAGCGTGCTGTCGTCGAACCCCCATGGTTGGGATCCCGCCGAGCGCGACAAGTTCGTCGCGGGCTGGCGTGATGCGTACACGCGCTGGGGCTCGGGACAGTCGGCCGCGATGTGGGATCCGGACGTCGAATCGCCGTACAACCGCCGGGTGATGGGAATGCTCGAGCGTTGTTCGGCAACACCGGCCACCGCAAAGGCTCACTTCGAATGGCTCATGCGGCTCGACTATTCGCAGGCGCTCCCGTCGATCCAGTGCCCGGCCCGCGTGCTGCTCCCGCAGGCTAGCTCCCTGGCCCGCGGAGCCGCGGAGTATGTGGCCGAGTTGATCCCGCACGGTAGCTTCCATCTGCTTCCCCCGACACCACCGGGTGCGTCACTGGGGGAGGCGTGGCTGCCGATCCTCGACCATGTCGAAGAGGTCGCCACCGGTGCCCACCGTTCCGGCGACGCCGACCGGTTCCTCGCCGCGTTGCTGTTCACCGATCTGGTCGGCTCGACCGCAGCGTTGGCGAAGATGGGGGATCGCGCCTACTCCGAATTGCGCGCCGCGCACGAGCGCCACGTTCGACGCGAGGTCGAGCAGGCCGGCGGGCGTCTGGTGAACGTCACCGGCGACGGGACTTTCAGTATCTTCGAGGGCCCGGCTGCGGCGGTGAGCTGCGCGTTGCGAATCTGTGAAGGGGCGCGCGAGCTCGGTATCGAGGCACGCGCGGGTGTGCACATGGGTGAGGTCCAGCAGGCCGGACCCGAACTGACCGGGATGACCGTGCACGTCGGTGCGCGGATCGGGGCGGCCGCCGGGCCTGGCGAGGTGTTGGTATCGCGCCCGGTGCGTGATTTGGTCGTCGGATCGGGGCTGGTCTTCACCGACCGCGGTGAGCAGCAACTCAAGGGTGTGCCGGGCAAATGGCGACTGTACGCACTGGCCCGCACGGGAGCTGCGCCACCCGCTGTCCCAGAAGAATCGCCGGCACTTGGCGTCGGTGATCGCGCCTTGCTGCGCCTGGCCAGGAGGCATCCATGGGTCCTGCGCGCCGGGGTGGGCGTGGGGAACGCGGTGCAGCGGCGACTGAACCGGTAGCCGTTCTGAAACTGAAGCTTGACGGCAGGTGAACGCGGCCCGACCAGCGGTTTGTGTGATTTTGATCTGTTCACTCAGGCTTGAATGACTCGTCATTGGTTCGTCGCGGTGTCGCCGTTCGGCCCACCTAAACATGAGTCATGTCTAGTTTGACGGTCCTCAAGAAGAGCGACAGCTTGCAGGGTGCAAGCGCGGGAGCCGAAACGAACCGGCCTCGATACTCACTGGTGGTGTCCTCCGACAGGGCCCACCGTCTGGCAGCTCAGCGACTGCGTTTCGACGTGTTCGCTGCCGAACCAGGCTTTGCCATTCCCTCGAACCCGGACGGCCTCGACGCCGACCGCTTCGACGAATACTGCGACCACTTGCTGGTGCGCGACGACCTCACGGATACGTTCGTGGGCTGCTACCGCATGCTCCCGCCGGACGCCGCGATCACCACCGGCGGCTACTACACCGCCACCGAATTCGACATCGATGCCCTTGACCCGCACGGCAACCGCGTGGTCGAGATGGGTCGCGCATGCGTGCGGACCGAGCACCGCAACGGCACGGTCCTGACGATGATGTGGGCGGGAATCCTGCAGTACATGCAGCTCACCGGGTACCAGACCATCATGGGCTGCGTCTCGGTGCCGATGCAGGACACTCCGGAGGACCAGCCGGGCGTCAACGTCCGGGGCGTCCGCGACTTCGTCTTGACCAAGCATGCAAACGACCCCGCGAAGCGCGTGCGCCCGTACAACCCGGTGGTCGTCGACGGGCGCAAGCTCGACGACCTCCCGGCGCCCGCTCGCCCGGCACTTCCGCCACTCATGCAGGGCTACCTGCGACTCAACGCCCAGATCTGCGGTGAGCCTTCGCATGACCCGGACTTCGGAGTCGCCGACTTCGTCACGACGCTCCAGATGGACCAGGTAAACGTTCGCTACCTTGACCGCCTGTCGCGGGCGATCTCCTCGCTGGAAGCGAGATAGCCATGACTGCCAATCACGCTTGGATGCCCCTGAGCCCGTGCGTCGACGGCTGCATCGACACGGCCCCGATGACCGTCGGGCGAGTCGAAGTGGCGGCGCGGATGGCACGACTGCTCGGCATCATGTCCACCTTCGGCCCGGTTCACACTCTGGCACCGCAGGCGTGGCAGCCCGCGATCGTTCGGGCGTACTCGCGGTCGATGCTCCGCAATCTCGGGGTCGAGATCGAGGTCGTCGATCGGCGCCGGGCCGGCGAGTCCGCCCAGCGCGGCAAGCTCGTCATCGCATCGCACATCAGCTGGATCGATGGCCTGGCAGTCTCGGCGGTGGAGCCCAGCACGTTCGTCGGCAAGGCGGACATCACCGACGCCCAACCTCTCAAGCAGGTCGCGAAGTGGATGAAGCTCATCCCGATCCGTCGGGAGAGCCTCACCGGTCTTCGTGCGGTGATCGATGAGGTGCGAACGCGCCTCGAGTACGGCGAGACCGTCACGATGTTCCCGGAGGGAACGACGTGGTGCGGACGTGGCAGCGGTACCTTCCGGCCCGCGATCTTCCAGGCCGCCGTCGAAGCGGGTGCACCGGTTCAGCCCATTCGGATCGAGTACTTCAATCCGGATGGAACCACCTGCACGACCCCCGGATTCGTCGGAGATGACACCATCGCGACCTCGGTTCAGCGGTTGATCGCAGCGGATGGAATCCGGGCGCGGGTGACGCTCCTGCCGCTCGAGAAGCCCGGTCCCGACCGCCGTGAGCTCGCGACGCGATGTGCACTGCGAGTGCAGGGCACCGCCGAGTTCGACTTCGCCGCCCACGGGGTTCTCGAGGGCTCGAGGAACACCACGAAAATGGTCCCGGCTTAAGTTGGCAGTACTCTGGTAGGGCTATGACGGTCTACCTCGATCACGCCGCCACCACTGCGATGGTGCCCGCGGCAATCGAGGCGATGAATTCGATCTTCCTTCAGGTCGGAAACCCTTCGTCCCTACATGCTTCGGGTCGTGTGGCCCGGCGCACGATCGAAGAGTCCCGCGAGTCGATCGCCGAGTGTGTCGGCGCGCGGCCGTCGGAGATCCTGTTCACCTCCGGCGGCACGGAGAGCGACAATCTCGCGGTCAAGGGCATCTTCTGGGCTCGCCGTGAAGTGGACCCGCGCCGTACGCGGATCATCGCGAGTTCGGTCGAGCATCACGCGGTGCTCGACGCCGTGCAATGGCTCGAAAAGCGCGAGGGCGCAGCCGTCACGTGGCTTCCGGTCGACAGCACCGGAGCGGTGTCGGTCGCAGACTTCCGCGCCGCGCTCGATCAATTCGGCGACGAGGTCGCTCTGGCCACGGTCATGTGGGCGAACAACGAAGTCGGCACCCTCATGCCGATCACCGAGCTTGCCGCAGTCGCGGCCGGGTATCGCGTTCCGCTGCACAGCGATGCGGTGCAGGCCGTGGGTGCGGTTCCGGTCGACTTCGCGTCGTCTGGTGTGTCGGCGCTCAGCTTCTCGGCGCACAAGTTCGGCGGACCGCGCGGCACCGGTGCGTTGTTGCTCGGCCGTGAGGTTGGTGCCGTACCGCTGGTGCATGGCGGCGGCCATGAGCGCGACCTGCGCGGTGGCACGCTCGACACGGCTTCCATCGCGGGTATGGCGGCAGCCCTTCGCGAGATGACTGCCGATCTCGGCACCCGCTCAGCGGAGCTTTCGGCGCTCCGCGACTACTTGATCGCCGAGGTCCAGAGGGTGGTTCCCGACGCGATCCGGAACGGACCGGACCGCGAAAGACTGCCGGGAAATGTGCACTTCACCTTTCCGGGTTGCGAAGGCGAATCGATGCTCATGCTGCTAGACGCTGCGGGCATCGAATGCTCGACGGGTTCGGCGTGCACGTCGGGCGTCGCAACGCCGAGTCACGTGCTCATGGCGATGGGAATGGGACGGGCCGCGGCTCGAGGATCGCTTCGATTCTCGCTGGGGCACACGTCCACGAAAGAAGACGTTGATGTGCTCGTTTCGGCCTTGCCGGCCGTTGTCGAGCGGGCGAAGGCCGCGGGCCTGATGAGTGTGGGGGGACTGCGTTAGATGCGGGTTTTGGCTGCGATGAGTGGTGGAGTCGACTCGGCGGTGGCGGCCGCGCGAGCGGTCGACGCTGGTCATGACGTCGTCGGCGTGCACCTGGCGTTGTCGACGGCGCCGGGCGCGCTCCGGACCGGATCGCGGGGCTGCTGCTCCCGCGAGGATGCCGGCGATGCCCAGCGGGCGGCGGATGTCCTCGGCATCCCCTTCTATGTGTGGGACTTCGCGGATCGCTTCAAGGAAGACGTCATCGACGACTTCGTGGCGGCTTACGCCGCGGGCGAGACGCCGAATCCGTGCTTACGCTGCAACGAGAAGATCAAGTTCTCGGCGCTCGCAGAACGTGCGCAAGCGCTCGGCTTCGACGCGGTTGTCACCGGTCACTACGCGCGGTTGTCCGATGGCGTCCTGCGTCGGGCGGTCGACGCCGACAAGGATCAGTCGTACGTACTCGCGGTGCTCAACGCCGCGCAGCTTCAGCGTGCGATGTTCCCGGTCGGCGACACCCCGAAGCCGGAGATTCGCGCCGAAGCCGCAGCTCGTGGCCTCGCGGTGGCGAACAAGCCGGACAGCCACGACATCTGCTTCATTCCGTCGGGCGATACGCAGGCGTTCCTGGGCGCACGGATCGGCGTGCGGAGCGGCAATGTCGTCGACGCCGAATCGGGTGCGGTTCTCGCGCAGCACAAGGGTGTGCACGAGTTCACGGTCGGGCAGCGCAAGGGATTGGGAATCGCCGGTCCGGGTGCCGATGGACGTCCGCGCTACGTGACCGGAATCGACGCCGAGTCGGGCACTGTCACGGTCGGATCGGTCGAGCAGTTGGCCGTCACGACGATCGAGGCGAGCCGGGCGATCTGGACTTCGGGCCAGGTGCCGGATTCGCCTGTCGAGTGCGTTGTGCAGGTTCGCGCCCACGGTGGCACGGCCCCAGCCGTCGCGGAGGCGGTCGGAACCGGGATGCGCATTTCGCTGCGTGAGCCGTTGACCGGCGTGGCCAAGGGGCAGGCTGCGGTTCTCTATGTTCCGGACTCCGAGGGGGACCGGGTCATCGGCAGCGGGACGATCTCTGGAACCCATCGGTGACACTCACGACCGGTATCGGGTCGTGGCCCGGCCGCGACCCGCGTGAGGCGGCGTCGATCGTCGTTGGTGAATTGACGATTCCGCACGTGGTCGAATTGCCGGCTCGCGGTCTCGGCGCGGACATGATCGGTCGCGCGAGTGCGATCCTCACCGATCTTCATTTCGACATCTCGGCTCGGTCGTATCGGCTGGCCGTTCGTCCGGGTGCCGTCGCCAAGGTTGCGCGCGATCGGCTCCGCGAAGACCTCGATGCACTCGAGGAAGCGTGGGAGACCTCGCGTTGTCTGGCTCCGGTCGTCAAAGTGCAGGCGGCGGGCCCCTGGACGCTTGCAGCCTCGGTCGAGTTGGCGAACGGGCACCGCGCGATGACCGACCCGGGTGCGGTGCGGGATATCGCGGACTCGCTCGCCGATGGGTTGCGCGAGCACGCCGCGGAGGTCGCGAAGCGCCTGAACACCAAGGTCATCGTGCAGATCGACGAGCCGGAGCTGCCTGCCGTCCTCGCCGGGACCTTGCGAGCCGCTTCCGCTTTGAACATCGTGCGTGCGGTTCCTGAGCCGGAGGCGTTGAAGGTTCTGGAGAGCGTCATCGAAGGGGTCGGGCTGCCGACGACGATTCACTGCTGTGCCGATCATGCGCCGCTCGGACTCTTCCGGAAGTCGAGCGCGGCTGCCGTCGCGCTAGATGTCTCGAAGTTGAAGACGGCCGACCTCGACCACCTGGGGGAGATCCTCGACGCCGGCAAGAACCTGTGGCTCGGGCTGGTTCCGACCGCGGCGGAACCGCAATTCAACTTCAAGAGTGCCGCCGAGCCCGCGACCAGGCTGTTCGACCGACTCGGGTTCCCGAAGACGATGCTTGACGACCGCGTCGTCGTGACGCCGGCATGCGGCCTCGGCGGGTCATCGATCGAGTGGGCGCGCCGCGCACTCCGGGTGTGTACGGACGTCGCGAAGTCGTTCTCCGAGACCGAGGAAGCCTAGGCCTGCAAACAGATAAGCGAACCGGGCCCGCTCCTCCAGCCAGTCGACTCGGGATGCCTGAGGCCTAGTAGGAGCCGAAACTCCAGTATCCGGAGGTGAAGCCAGTGCCCCAAACGTTGCCATAATTGCCGTTAATGTTCGTAAAGCAGAAGCTGTCGGTGCACCAGATCAACGTGCCGTGCGGCGCGTAGCTCGGGTCTGCGGAAGCGACGGCCGGGGAACCCAGGGTCAGGCCGATACCGCAGAGGCATGCCGCGGCCGGCCGACGGACGCTGAGGGATTTGAGAATTGCCATCGCCGTGACTCCTCGCGCTGACAAAGTGGACGTTCAATACCCACTCTTCTCGCTTTCAGCGCTGATTGGCAATGCTCAAAACACCGGCAAGAGAAACTATTTGCCCAGTTCGAATCCAAACATGGACGCGGCTTCGCGCGCGCTCGGTTCACCCGAGTCGGGGTTTGCGCCCGCCGCGAGAAGCGCGTCGACGACCGCCCGGGCACGCTTGAAGACCGCTCCGGCCAGCGGTGTCTGTCCGTGGTCGTTGGCGAGATTCGGGTTCGCCCCGAGCTCCAGGAGGCCGGTCACCAGATCGGTGTGGGCGTGGTAGGCAGCGAGCATCAGAAAACTGTTTCCGTTGACGTCGAGTAGGTTCACCGGCACACCCGCGCGGATGTGGTCGAGGAGGTCGATCTTGCCCTCGCGGGCGAGATCGAACAGCGCCTCGGCCAGTTCGAGGATGGCATCGGGTACGGGTACTCCCTCATCGCTCATGCCTTTGAGACTAACTGTGTTGTCAGCCCCCTGGACTAAGGTTCAAAACCGTGACCGACACTGAATCTGGACAGCAGCAGGGTGCGTCGCCCGAGGTCCGTCAGCGCTGGCAGGAACTCGCCGAACAGGTTCGCGACCACCAGTTCCGGTACTACGTCAAAGACGCGCCGATCATCTCCGACGGTGAGTTCGACGCGCTTTTCAACGAGCTGAAGGCCATCGAGGAAGCGCACCCGGATCTGCGCACGCCCGACTCGCACACGCAGATCGTCGGCGGCGGATTCGCGAGTGACTTCACCGCGGTCGACCATCTCGAACGCATGCTCAGTCTCGACAATGCCTTCAGTGAAGACGAGCTGCGCGCGTGGGCCCGCCGAGTTGAGTCGGAAGTGGGTTCTGACCTGCACTATCTGTGCGAGGTGAAGATCGACGGGCTAGCGCTCAACCTCGTCTACGAAAACGGTCGCCTGGTTCGCGCCGCCACGCGAGGGGATGGGCGGACCGGCGAAGACGTCACCCTCAACGCGCGCACGATCACCGACATCCCCGAAGTTCTGACGGGGACTGATCAGTACCCGGTTCCGGAGTTGCTCGAAGTACGTGGCGAAGTGTTCTTCCGCGTCAGCGACTTCGAGGCGCTGAACGCGGCGATTGTCGCGGAAGGCAAAGCGCCCTACGCGAATCCACGCAACACCGCGGCGGGCTCGCTGCGACAGAAGGATCCGTCGGTCACCGCGCGCCGGAATCTGCGCATGTTCTGTCATGGTCTCGGCCGCAGTGTCGGCTTCACGCCGACGTCGCAGTACGACGCATACGAAGCGCTGGCGGCCTGGGGCCTGCCGGTCTCGCCGTACACCAAGCGGGTTCAGGGCGTCGATGCCGTCCTCGAGCGGATGCAGTACTGGGCTGAACACCGGCACTCGATCGAGCACGAACTCGACGGACTCGTCGTCAAGGTCGACGAAGTCGCTCTGCAGCGGCGCCTCGGCTCGACGTCTCGGGCTCCCCGGTGGGCGATTGCGTTCAAATACCCGCCGGAGGAGGTCACCACGAAGCTCCTCGACATCAAGGTCAATGTCGGGCGCACCGGACGCGTGACCCCATTTGCGTACATGGAGCCGGTGCTCGTGGCCGGATCGACGGTGTCCTACGCGACGCTCCACAACGCGTCCGAGGTCAAGCGCAAGGGTGTTCTCATCGGCGACACAGTCGTTCTGCGCAAGGCGGGAGACGTGATCCCGGAAGTGTTGGGCCCGGTCGCCGACGCTCGCACCGGCGACGAACGCGAGTTCGTCATGCCGACGAATTGCCCGGAATGCGGTTCCGAACTGGCGCCGGAAAAAGAGGGCGATGCCGATATCCGGTGCCCCAATCAGCGCAGCTGCCCAGCGCAGATGCGGGAGCGGTTGTTCCACCTCGCAGGCCGCGGAGCCTTCGACATCGAGGTTCTCGGCTACGAAGCCGCGGTCGATCTGCTGAAGTCCGGGGTTCTCAGCGACGAAGGCGACCTGTTTTCGCTCACCGAGGAAGACCTGCTCAAGACGACGCTCTTCGTCAAGAAGGAGGGCGGTCTGTCTGCCAACGGCAGGCGTCTCCTCGACAACCTCGAGGCCGCGAAGGACCGTCCGCTATGGCGCGTCCTCGTGGCGTTGTCGATCCGGCACGTCGGGCCGACTGCGGCGCGCGCTTTGGCGACGGAATTCGGGGACCTCGAGGTCATTCGGAATGCCTCGGCTGAGCAGCTCGGCGCGGTGGAGGGTGTCGGCGGAACGATCGCCGCGGCGGTGGCGGAGTGGTTCACCGTCGATTGGCATCGGGACATCGTCGACAAGTGGATCGCCGCGGGCGTCCGAACGCGCGACGAGCGTGACGAGACGATCGAGCGCAATCTGGAGGGCTTGTCGATCGTCGTGACGGGATCGTTGGCGGGCTTTTCGCGGGACCAGGCGAAGGAAGCCATCATCACGCGCGGCGGAAAAGCCGCGAGTTCGGTGTCGAAGAAGACGGCTTTCGTGGTCATCGGAGATGCGCCGGGCTCGAAGGCGGACAAGGCGGAAGAGCTCGGGGTCCCGATCCTCGACGAGGACGGGTTCCGCAAGCTTCTCGCTGAGGGTCCGGCCGCGGTTAGTTGAGCCTTCAACGGTGTGACCACAGCGTTCGCGCCGGCTTTATGATCGAGTTGGCTGGGCAGCAGTGCCGTCGCCGATCCAGAGCAACCACGTGTGCTGCACGAACCTCGCGCGTCGAGGGTCTACATTTTGCGCAGCACCGCAATGGCGTTGGAGGTGAGAATCATGTCGATATCCGAGACGACTGTTCTCGTCGCGGCGCCTCCGGAAGCCGTGTGGGATTTCATCGGCAACGCCGACAACTGGCCTGTTTTCGCGCCGGGCATCGAGAAGGCGATTCAGGTCAAGGGCGACTCTTTCCAGACCGGAGCCCTCATCGAGATCCACGGTCATCTGCTGATGGCTCCAGTCAGTTTCACCGTCGAAGCGATCGCTGCCGAGCGGCCGACCGTGGCGAGCATCCGATCGACGGTGGGTACGTTCCAGTTCACTGCGACCTGCACGATCGTCGTGACGCACTACGGTTCCGCGACGACGATGCGCGTCGAGATCGAACCCGAGTTCGGTGGGCTTTTCGCCGGCCTCGCGGACGCGGTGAGTGCGCTGGCCTATCGCACACTTCTTCAGTCGAAGATGCTCACGGTCGCTGATGTGATCGACGGCGGCAGTCGGTCCACCCTGACGAAGTTGCAGCGCAAGGTCTTGCGGCTGCTTCAGCACGGGTGCTCGGACCGAGAGATCGCCGACCAGTTGAACTTGAGTCCGCGTGTCGTCGGACAGCACGTCGACTCGATTTTGAACGCCTTCAAGATCTCCGCGCGGGAGGCGTTAGCCCAGCACGGTCCCGATGATCCCGGCAAGATAGCCGAGTCGAGCGACCTCTGACGGCCGGAAGGCCGGACCGCCAGGACGGCCCAGGACGAGGACCTTTCCGGAATGTCCGAGGGGCGCAGCCGCGAGTTTGGTGTTCATGTCCTGCCAGATCTTCGGCACCCAGTCCGCTTCGTCGTCGAGGACGGCGGGCTTCGTGAGCGGCATCCACGGCACTTCGGTCGCCTGCGTGAGCGGCGCACCCGGGCTGCCGACGACGCGGTAGACGCCAGTCGGTCCCGTGTCGATGACGGTGCACCATCCCACGCGCAGCACGCGCGGCGTGATGTCGACGAGCACCTGAAGGCGGTCGTGGGTGGCGGTCGCGACGCGGTCGATGAGTTCGAGTTCGCGGTGGGCGTCGAGAAGTCCGGCATACGGGCGGATCGAGTCGACGTGAACGCCTGGAAGGGTTTCCGCAGCCGTGATGATCGAGTCCGGCAGCGAGCCGAGGCTCAAATCGACGACGATGTCGTCGACCGCGTAGCCGTCACCCCGCTCGACGACATCGAGAGACAGGATGTCGGCGCCGACCTTTCCGAGTGCAAGGGCAAGAGCGCCGAGGCTTCCTGGGCGGTCCGGCAATTGGACTCGCAGCAAGTACGACACGTGCCTGCCTTTCGCAACGTCTGGGTACGGATGAACAGTCTGTCGGACCCATCCTTACACTGTTGGAGCGCGGACGAGACTTTGGCCGTGCGCTTTCACAGAGGTTTAACCACCCGAAAGGGGCTCGCGTGCCCGCGATATCGCGTGATGAGGTGGCTCATCTCGCCAGGCTTTCCCGTTTGGCCCTCACCGATGCCGAACTCGACCACTTCGCTGGACAGCTCGAGGGAATCCTCAACTACGTCCAGCAGGTGACCGAGGTCGCGGGTGCTGACGTGCGCCCCATGACGAACCCGAACCCGGCGACCAACGTCACGCGTGTGGACTCGGTGGTCACCGGTTTGACGCAGGAACAGGCGCTCGCTGGAGCGCCGGCGGCCGAAGACGGCCGTTTCAAGGTCCCGCAGATTCTGGGAGAGGCCGAATGAGCGACTTGACGACGCAGTCCGCCGCGGATCTCGCCGGGCTCATCCATTCGAAGCAGGTGTCCTCGACCGAGGTCGTTCAGGCCCACCTGGATCGCATCGCCGCGGTCGACTCGAACTACGGTGCATTCCTGCACGTCGCGGGGGAGTCGGCGCTCAAGGCCGCCCGCGCCGTCGACGAGAGCCTGGTTCGTGGAGAGGCTCCGGCGTCCCCGCTCGCAGGCGTTCCGCTCGCGCTGAAGGACGTCTTCACGGCCACCGACATGCCGACGACGTGCGGTTCGAAGATCCTCGAAGGCTGGACCGCGCCCTACGACGCCACGCTCACCGCCAAGCTGCGTGCGGCGGGTATCCCGATCCTCGGCAAGACCAACATGGACGAGTTCGCCATGGGCAGCTCGACCGAGAACTCGGCCTACGGACCGACCCGGAACCCGTGGGATGTCACCCGCATCCCGGGCGGTTCGGGTGGTGGCTCGGCGGCCGCGCTGGCGTCCTTCCAGGCGCCGCTCGCCATCGGTACCGACACCGGTGGATCGATCCGCCAGCCCGCCGCCGTCACCGCGACCGTGGGCACGAAGCCGACGTACGGCACGGTGTCGCGCTACGGTCTTGTCGCCTGCGCATCGTCGCTCGACCAAGGTGGCCCGTGCGGTCGCACCGTTCTCGACACGGCGCTGCTGCATGAGGTCATCGCCGGTCACGACCCGCTCGACTCCACGTCGATGAACGTCGCTATCCCAGACCTCGTGGCCGCCGCACGCGCCGGCGCACGGGGTGACTTGAAGGGCGTTCGCGTTGGTGTCGTGAAGGAACTCAAGTCGGGCGCCTACCAAGAGGGCGTGCTGTCGTCGTTCGACGCTGCGGTCGCGGTCCTCAAGGACCTCGGTGCCGAAGTGGTCGAGGTGTCCTGCCCGAGCTTCGTCTACGGCATCGCGGCCTACTACTTGATCCTGCCGAGTGAGGTGTCCTCGAACCTCGCTCGCTTCGACGCGCTCCGGTACGGTCTGCGCGTTGGAGACGACGGATCGAACAGTTCCGACCAGGTCACCGCTCTCACCCGCGAGGCGGGTTTCGGCCCAGAGGTCAAGCGCCGCATCATGATCGGCACCTACGCGCTGTCCGCCGGATATTTCGACGAGTTCTACGGCCAGGCGCTCAAGGTTCGTCGACTCATCGCCGACGATTTCGCGCGGGCCTACGAGCAGGTCGACGTTCTCATCTCGCCGACCAGTCCGTTCACCGCGTGGAAGATCGGCGAGAAGGTCGACGACCCGCTGGCGATGTACATGGCCGACCTGTGCACGATCCCGACGAACCTCGCCGGCACGTGTGCGATTTCGGTGCCATCGGGCCTGGCCGCAGAAGACAGCCTCCCGGTCGGTCTGCAGATCATGGCTCCCGTCATGGCCGATGACCGTCTGTATCGCGTGGCAGCGGCGTACGAAGCCGCGCGCGGCGCGATGCCGCTGCCCGCTCTCGTGTGACCTGTGAGGGCTCGGGTCACTGGAACTGAGCCCCTCACTGATCGAGAACGACCCTCGGCCGTCAGAATCCGCGCAGAGCCGCCAGAAATGTCGGATTCTGCCGGGTAAACTGGCTGCCGAGGGGAGTACCCCATAAGTTGCCACCGGTCAGTACGGTGCCCACTCGGGCGCCCCGGTTGCACGCCCGTGCGGCGGAGGAGACCTCAGGATCAACCCTGAGGAGAAGTGTGTCCATCACCGCTCAGTCTTCTGTTGTCGCGAGTTCGGCCATCGAATCGATCGCCACCCCGGCTCTGTGGGCGGCGACCATCGCGATCGTCGTCGGTCTGATTGCCCTCGATTTTGTACTCACGCGACGACCGCATGAGGTCTCCATGCGGGAGGCGGTCGCGTGGTCGGCCTTCTACATCGCACTGCCACTCGCCTTCGGCGTGTTCGTGTGGGTCGAGTATGGCCAGGATCGCGGGCTCGAGTACCTCACCGGCTATGTCGTCGAGAAATCACTCAGTGTCGACAACCTGTTCGTCTTCATGCTGTTGCTCGCGGCGTTTGCCGTGCCGAAGGTGCTGCAACAGCGCGTCCTGCTCTACGGCATCGTCGGAGCGCTGTTCCTGCGCGCAATATTCATCGCCGTCGGTGCCGCCGCGTTGGCCACGTTCGACTGGATGTTTCTCGTCTTCGGTCTGATTCTCGTCGCGACCGGTCTCAAGCTGCTGCGTGATGCGGTCACCGGCGTCGAACAGGAAGCCAACATCGAGTCGATGCGGACGGTTCGACTGCTTCGACGCCTGATGCCGGTGACGGACACCTACGACGGTCCTCGCTTCTTCACCAAGCGGGACGGCGTCCGGGCGCTCACGCCCTTTGCTGTGGTCGTCGTGGCCATCTTCGCCACGGACATCGTCTTCGCGGTGGACTCGGTCCCAGCGGTCTACGGCATCACGGGGGACCCGTATCTCGTGTTCGCGACCAACGCCTTCGCGCTGCTCGGACTTCGGGCACTGTACTTCGTGCTGCAGGGAGCGTTGGGTGCGCTGGTCCACCTGACCTACGGATTAGCGACGATCCTGGCCTTTATCGGCATCAAGCTCGCTCTGCACTGGGCGCACCTGCAGTGGCCGAGCGTGCCGGAGGTGCCCACGTTGCTGTCGCTCGGCGTTATCATCGGCGTCCTCCTGCTGACGGCGATCACGAGTCTGGCGTCGACACGTCGTCGCAGGAGCAGTGTTGTTCAATCCTGAATCAGAAGGAATTGCTGAGAAAACATACCGGGTGGTATGCGTTGCTTGAGTGCGGCGATACGCTCTTTTTGACAGCGTCGCCATCGCGAGGAAGTAGCGGATCATGGCCGAGTCACTCTTGCTCTCACGCAGCAATTTCCTGAAGTTCACCTCCGTCGCCGCAGCCGGCACGCTCCTTGCCTCATGCGGCTCCAACAAAGACAGCTCGGGCGGTTCCACCACCTCGAGTGCAACGGCGGCCCTACCGCCCGTGACGAACGGGTCCGAAGCGCTCCAGCGACTGAAGGACGGCAACTCGCGGTTTGTGACGAACAAGGCGACGTGCCCCGAGGACACTCCGCTTCGCCGCGCCGAGTTGGCCGAGGGCCAGACTCCGTTTGGCCTCATGCTCAGCTGCATCGACTCCCGCGTGCCACCGGAGCTGGTTTTCGACCAGGGGCTCGGCGATCTCATGGTTATTCGATCCGGCGGTCAGGTTCTCGATCGTGCGGTCATCGGCAGCCTCGAGTACGGCGTTGCTGTCATCAAATGCCCGCTGCTGATGGTCCTCGGACACGGAAAGTGCGGAGCCGTGGATTCGACCATCAAGTCGATCCAGGACAACAGCACGAACGAGGGTCTCGGCGATATCGCATACCTGATCGATGCGATCGGGGTCAACATCCGGTCGCTCGTGGAGAAGGGCGCCAATGAGAAGCCGGGTGACCTGCTCTACCAATGCATCGACGCCAACTGCAAGGCGATCGCGGCGGATCTGCCCAACCGGTCGTCGATCATCAAAAAAGCGGTCGACGACGGCAAACTCACGATCGTCGCGGCGGACTACCACCTCGAATCCGGGAAGGTCTCACTGCTCACCTAAGATTCACTGGTGACCGTAGAGCTTCTGGAATTCGACGACGTCATCGCCCGCTTCGAGCCCGTGCTCGGCATGGAAGTGCACGTCGAACTCGGTACCGACACCAAGATGTTCTGCAGCTGCGCCAACGTCTTCGGCGCTGAGCCGAACACCAACGTGTGCCCGGTCTGCCTCGGACTTCCCGGCTCGCTGCCGGTCGTCAACGAAAAGGCCGTCGAGGCTGCGGTCCGGATCGGTCTGGCGCTGAACTGCTCGATCACGCCGTGGGGCCGCTTCGCGCGGAAGAACTACTTCTACCCGGACATTCCCAAGGGCTACCAGATCAGCCAGTACGACGAGCCGATCGCGACCAACGGCTACCTCGACGTCCCGCTGGACGACGGTTCGACCTTCCGCGTCGAGATCGAGCGCGCGCACATGGAGGAAGACACCGGAAAATCGCTGCACGTCGGTGGCGCGACCGGTCGTATCCACGGTGCGAGCCACTCACTGCTCGACTACAACCGGGCGGGCGTGCCGCTCATCGAGATCGTCACCAAGCCGATCACCGGCTCGGGGGATCGCGCCCCGGAAGTGGCGCGCGCCTACGTCACCGCCCTGCGTGACCTCCTCAAGTCGCTCGACGTTTCCGACGTGAAGATGGAGCAGGGCTCGCTGCGTTGCGACGCCAACGTCTCGCTCATGCCGGTGGGTAGCACCGTCTTCGGAACGCGTACCGAGACCAAGAACGTGAACTCCCTGCGCAGCGTCGAAGCCGCAGTTCGGTTCGAAATGCGTCGCCAGGCCGCGGTGCTCACCGACGGCGGCGAGATCATCCAGGAGACGCGGCACTTCCAGGAGGCCGACGGCAGCACGTCGCCCGGCCGCCGCAAGGAGACCGCCGAGGACTACCGCTACTTCCCGGAGCCCGACCTGCAGCCCATCGCGCCGGACGAGGCCTGGGTCGACTCCCTGCGCGGATCGATTCCGGAGTACCCGTGGCTCGTGCGGGGTCGAATTCAGGAGCAGTGGGGCCTGTCGAACGAGGTCATGCGCGACCTCCTCAACACCGGCGCCCTCGATCTCATCATCGCCACCGTCGATGCGGGTGCCCCTGCTGACCAGGCTCGTTCGTGGTGGGTCGCCTACCTCACCGAGAAGTCGAAGGAGCGCGAGGTCGCGCTCGACGAGCTTCCGATCACTCCGCCTCAGGTCGCGCGAGTCATCGCCCTCATCGTCGAAGGAAAGCTCAACAACAAGGTCGCCAAGCAGGTCGTCGACGGCGTTCTCGCTGGCGAAGGCGAGCCCGACGAGGTCGTCGAGAAGCGCGGCCTCGCGGTCGAGCGCGACGATTCGAAGCTCAAGGCCATGGTCGATGAGGCGCTGGCTGCCAACCCGGCGATCGCAGACAAGATCCGGGCCGGCCAGGTTCAGGCTGCCGGAAAGATCATCGGCGATGTCATGAAGGCGAGCCGCGGTCAGGCGGACGCAGCCCGCGTTCGCGAGCTGGTCCTCGAAGCCTGTTCCTGACGAGCCCTAGTCGGACCCGCCGCCCGCCGGCGACTGCGGCGGGATCCGGATGACGCGGTCGTCGTTCGGGCCTGGGGTGCCGCTCGTCTTGTTGGCGGTCGTCACCCACACCATGCCGTCCGGGCCCGTCGTGGCGCCGTGGAGCGAGCCGTAGCGCTGTTGAAGCGCGATGGACGGTGCGGTCGAAACGGTGCCGGTGCTCGCCTCGACCCGGACCACGGCGAGCGCCTTGGCGAACTCCAGCGACACCACGATGGCGTCCGCGGCGGCGGCGCATCCGGCGACGCCGGGCTTGTCCGGCCAGGTCCAGACCGAATTGAGAACCGTACCGTCGCTGGTGACCTTCGACAGTCGGTCTTCGGTTTCCGTGCGATCAGTGACCCAGATGTTGCCCTGCGGGTCTGGGCACAGTCCGCCGGCCCGTCCGATGCCCGACATGAGGACCGAGGAGGGGGAGGCGCCGGTCGTCTGTGGGTCGGTGATCCGCAGAACCTTTCCGGCGCGTGAGTTCGGATCAGCGGCGGCAGCGGTCGAACCGGAATCCCCGGTCAGCACGATGAGATCGCCGTTGGGTGCGAAGTCGATCGCTCCCGCGTTGCCATCGGCGCCCTTCGGAATACCGACGAGGATGGGCTTCGGCTCATCGCCGGGTGCCAGCCGGACGATTCTGTTGTCGCTATCGGTCGTGATGTATGCGTAGATCAGTTTGTCTTCGTCGTAGTGCGGAGACAGGGCGATGTCGGTGAGTCCGCCGTCGCCCGTCGCATCGACATTGAGCTTGGCGACCTCGACGGGTTTGCGATCTGCAGTGACCTGAAGGATTCGTCCGGTGCGTCGTTCGGTGACGAGCGCGCTACTCGCATCCGGCAACACGACGATGCCGCCGGTGGTGTCGAGGCAACTCACGATGACGGCCTGATCCGGGTCGATGCACGGACCGGTGGGTCGCGGAGCCTTCGACGTCGTGGTGGGGGTCCCGGGTCCGACTTCGCCGCCGAGGGCCTGGGTCGGCGGCGGACCGAACGGACTTGTCGTCGAGTCGTCGAAGCGTGCGCAACCGGTGAGGAGTACGGCCGTCAGGGCCGACACTGCCGCGATACGACCTGGTCGACTGAGACGGAACGCCATGAGCGCAATCGTACGCAACGTGCTTATTGCCACTCGGTACGAGCACGGCACGCCGGGCTGGGTTCAGGGATCTGCGTGGTAGGGGGTCTTAGGCTGGCGGGGTGACGGACAACCGGAAGTCTGGCGTGACCGACGCCGATTTCGTCGTGCCGGTTCACGGATCGAACATTTCGTACCCGCTCACCGACGACGACCTCGATGTCGATCTCGACGAGGCGATGACGACATACCCGATCACCTCGAGCATGCCGCGCGTTCGCTCGACCGAGATTCGCCCGAACAGCCCGTCGGTGGTGCCGAAGCCAGCGGCTCCGGTTGCTGCTCGGCATGGCCGTCACGACGAGGAACACCATCGTCGCGGAACCAGCGACCTCGGTCTGCTGCTTCTTCGGGTATCGGTCGGCGGCATCATGCTCTTCCACGGGCTGCGCAAGATCACCGGCTGGTGGGGCGGCCCCGGCTTCAGTCAGATGGCCGACGCCGTCGCCGGCGCGAACTGGAAGCAGCCGCACCTCACCGCCGTGCTGTTCGCGATCGGGGAAACGCTCGGTGGACTGATGGTGCTGCTCGGTGTGGCGACGCCCGTCGCGGCCAGCGCCGTCCTGGCCATCGTGATCAATTCCTGGCTGACGCGGCAGGCGCTCGCACCTGGACTGCAGTTCAGCGCGCCGGGCGGTCCCGAATATCAGACCCTGCTCATCGGGGCGACATCGTCGATCATCTTGGCTGGTCCGGGCCGACTTTCGCTTGATCGCCGAATGGGGTGGGCGACCCGTCCGCACGCCGGATCCTTGGCGGCGTTCCTCGCGGCCATTGCGATTGCAGCCGCGACCTGGGTCGTTCTGCACGGCGGCAATCCGTTCGTCTGAGTTGTCGCTAGCGCTCGCCGGGGTCCGGAATGTGCCCGTGCGAGGTCACCGCGAGTTCCCGAAGACGGTCGACGTTGACGGTGAGAAGCGAGACCTCGGACTCATCGAGCAGCACCGCACGGGCCCAGCCATGCTTCGGCATGCGGATGCCCTTGACGTTCGACCAGCTGATCTTCTGATCGCCGAAGATGCGATGCACGACGAGACCGGATTTGTTGACGGTCGTGCCGGCGCGAAGCACCCAGAAGGTCAGTCCGATGGGGATGATGTACAGCCACCCCAGCGCCAGCGGCCATCCCAGCGCCACGAAGCTGGTCAGGATGAACATGAATCCCAGTGGGATCAGCACCTGCCGGTTCGTCCGGATGGTGTACGAGTTCGGAAGCTTCGTGTGGGAAGATTCTTCCGGTGGCACGGACTGATGCGATTCGGACACGACTCCATCCTCGCATTACCGTCATTGGGTCTCACACAATGGGATCTCACTTCAGGGATTGGCTGAAGTTATTTGACTGAGTGGTACGCGCACGCATAATCTGACGTCCGTGATCCGATTTGAGATTCTCGTAGTAGACCGGCGCGTCGACGCCTGAGTCTGCTGTTTAACTCAAAGCAACGACGCGCCACCCTCGCACAGCGATGCTGTCGAGGGTTTTTTGTTGTCCGGAAGACATAAGGGGAGTCACGAAAGTGAGCGCACCAACAGCTCGGCCTGGGAATCCGTCCCGCCGGCCGATGCCCGCGGCGGCCGCGCCGGTCAGTCCTGCACGTCCACAAGGCGCGCCAGAACCGGTAACCGGTGCACAGTCGGTCGTCCGAGCCCTCGAAGAGCTCGGTGTCGACACGGCGTTCGGTATTCCGGGCGGTGCGATCCTTCCGTTCTACGACCCGCTCTTCGACTCGAAGAAGGTCCGTCACGTTCTCGTGCGTCACGAGCAGGGCGCGGGTCACGCCGCGACCGGTTACGCGCAGGCTACCGGCAAGGTCGGAGTCTGCATCGCGACCTCGGGCCCGGGTGCGACCAACCTCGTGACCCCGATCGCCGACGCCTACATGGACTCGGTGCCGATCGTCGCGATCACCGGACAGGTCCCGATGGCGATGATCGGAACCGACGCCTTCCAGGAAGCTGACATCTGCGGCATCACCATGCCGATCACGAAGCACAACTTCCTCATCACCGACGCGCTCGACATCCCGCGCATCATGGCCGAGGCGTTCTACATCGCCTCGTCCGGTCGCCCGGGTCCCGTTCTCGTCGACATCCCGAAGAGCATCCTGCAGACGAACACCACGTTCAGCTGGCCGCCGGAGATGCGCCTGCCGGGCTACCGCCCCGTCACCAAGCCGCACGGCAAGCAGGTGCGCGAAGCCGCACGCCTGATCCTCGCCGCGAAGCAGCCGGTGTTCTATGTCGGTGGCGGCGTCATCAAGGCCAATGCGGCAGAGCAGCTGCGTCAGCTCGCCGAACTGACCGGTATTCCGGTCGTGACGACGCTGATGGCGCTGGGCTCGTTCCCCGACACCCACCCGCTCAACATGGGTATGCCAGGTATGCACGGCACCGTTGGTGCGGTTGCTGCGCTCCAGAAGTCGGACCTGCTGATCACCCTCGGTGCACGCTTCGACGACCGCGTGACCGGCAAGCTCGACTCGTTCGCGCCGGACGCCAAGGTCATCCACGCGGACATCGACCCGGCGGAGATCGGCAAGAACCGCCACGCGGACGTGCCGATCGTCGGCGACTGCAAGGAAGTCATCAACGAGCTCATCGAGGCGCTGCGGGCGGACTTCGCCACCGGCAGCAAGATCGAGATCGAAAAGTGGTGGGCCTACCTCGACGGCATCCGCAAGCGTTACCCGCTGGGCTATGACGCCCAGTCGGACGGCACGCTCGGACCGGAGTTCGTCATCGAGAAGATCGGCCAGCTCGCCGGTCCGGACGCGATCTACGTCGCCGGCGTCGGCCAGCACCAGATGTGGGCAGCGCAGTTCGTCACGTACGAGAAGCCGCGCACGTGGCTCAACTCGGGCGGACTGGGCACCATGGGTTACTCGGTGCCGGCCGCGATGGGCGCCAAGATGGGCATGCCGGACACGGAAGTCTGGGCCATCGACGGCGACGGCTGCTTCCAGATGACCAACCAGGAACTCGCGACCTGCGCGCTCGAAGGCGTGCCGATCAAGGTGGCGGTCATCAACAACGGCAACCTCGGCATGGTTCGTCAGTGGCAGACGCTGTTCTACGACCAGCGGTACTCGAACACCGAACTCGGTACCCACCACAAGATCCGGATCCCGGACTTCGTGAAGCTTGCCGAGGCTCTCGGTTGCGTCGGTATCCGCGTCGAGCGCGAAGAGGACGTCGAGCCGGCCATCCGTCAGGCACAGGCCATCAACGACCGCCCGGTCGTCATCGACTTCATCGTCGGCAAGGACGCCCAGGTGTGGCCGATGGTCGCCGCTGGCACGTCGAACAGCGAGATCATGTTCGCCCGCGGCATTCGCCCGCTGTTCGATGACGACGAGAACATTTCGGAACCCGCCGTGATCCATGAGGCCATGGAGCGGTCCCAGCAGGGAGAGGAAGAATGACCGTCACGCGTCACACGCTGAGCGTTCTGGTCGAGGACAAGCCCGGTGTTCTGGCTCGCGTTGCGGCGTTGTTCTCGCGGCGTGGGTTCAACATCGAGTCACTCGCCGTCGGTGGCACCGAACTGCCCGAGATCTCGCGCATGACGATCGTCGTGACTGTCGAGGACCTGCCTCTCGAGCAGGTGACCAAGCAGCTCAACAAGCTGGTCAACGTGCTGAAGATCGTTGAGCAGGAAGAGGAGTCGTCGGTCAACCGCGAGCTCGTCCTGGTCAAGGTGCGGGCTGATTCGTCCAACCGTGGACAGGTCATCGAGGCCGTCAACCTCTTCCGCGCGAAGGTCATCGACGTGGCTCCGGATTCCCTGATCGTGGAAGCAACGGGGACCAATTCGAAGCTCGAGGCACTCCTGCGTATGCTCGAACCGTTTGGCATTCGCGAAATCGTTCAATCCGGCGTCGTCGCGGTGGGCCGCGGACCCAAGTCAATCTCTGCTAGTCGCTAAGACTGGCCCAGAAGCTAAAGAGGAGAACCACCAGTGGCAGTCGAGATGTTCTACGACGACGACGCTGACCTGTCGATCATCCAGGGCCGCAAGGTCGCTGTCATCGGCTACGGCAGCCAGGGTCACGCTCACTCGCTGAGCCTTCGTGACTCGGGCGTTCAGGTGAAGGTCGGCCTGCGTGAGGGCTCGGCCGGCCGCGCCAAGGCAGAGGAGGCTGGCCTCGAGGTCGGCACCGCTGCTGAGGTCGCCGCTTGGGCAGACGTCATCATGATCCTGGCGCCGGACACGGCTCAGGCCAAGATCTTCACCGAGGACATCGAGCCGAACCTCAAGGACGGCGACGCGCTGTTCTTCGGCCACGGCCTCAACATCCACTTCGGCCTGATCAAGCCCCCGGCCAACGTCACCGTTGCCATGGTTGCTCCGAAGGGCCCGGGTCACCTCGTTCGTCGTCAGTACGTCGACGGCAAGGGTGTGCCGGCGCTCATCGCCGTTCACCAGGACCCGAAGGGCGAGGGCCAGGCGCTCGCGCTGTCGTGGGCCAAGGGCATCGGCGGCACCCGCGCCGGCGTCATCAAGACCACCTTCAAGGAAGAGACCGAGACCGACCTCTTCGGTGAGCAGGCCGTTCTCTGCGGTGGTACCGAAGAGCTCGTCAAGACCGGTTTCGAGGTCATGGTCGAGGCTGGCTACGCACCGGAGATGGCGTACTTCGAGGTTCTCCACGAGCTCAAGCTCATCGTCGACCTCATGTACGAGGGTGGCATCGCCCGCATGAACTACTCGGTGTCGGACACCGCTGAGTTCGGTGGCTACCTGTCGGGCCCGCGCGTCATCGATGCCGGCACCAAGGAGCGCATGAAGGCGATCCTGTCGGACATCCAGGACGGCACCTTCGTCAAGCGCCTCGTCGCGAACGTCGAGGGTGGCAACAAGGAGCTCGAGGGCCTGCGCAAGGCCAACGCCGAGCACCCGATCGAGGTCGTCGGCGCGCAGCTGCGTGGCCTGATGAGCTGGGTCGACCGCCCGATTACCGAGACCGCGTAAGTTCTCACACCCAAGAAGCCTGGCCATCATGGCCAGGCTTTTTGCGTTTCTACCCCTGGTAGAGAGTGACGACGGCGTCCTTTCCGCCGGTGCAGGTGACGGTTGCGCTCATGTAGTCCGGCTGGCACCACATGTCGTAGGTCTGCTTGGTGACCGGGCTATAGGCCTGCACCCAGCGCGCTTGGCGAGCCGGTCCGCTGGAGGCGAAGGCCAGTCGGACGTTCTCGGCGAACGCGCACGACGTGTGGTCGTTGCCGGCGGACGAGGCGGTGAATCCGTTGATCGGTCCGTACTGCGGGGCGCAGAAGCCAGCCTGCATGCCGGCGCCGGTATCTGCGGATGCGGTGCCGGCGACAAGCAGTGGAGCGGCCATTGCGGCTCCGACGACTCCGAGTCCGACGATTGCGAGGCGGTTGATGTTCATCAGATTTTCCTGTCTTGAGATTTCCGGTGGTTCCGGGCGATGCCATAACTTTCGCTTTTCGCAGGTCAGCGTGTTGTCAGGCGACTGGGCGGTCCGGTGGGTGACAGGAGGGTCCACCGATCGGTGGAAGGCCACGCCAAAATCTGGGCCCCTCGAGAGAGCAAAGGAGAATGTTGTCTTTGCTCTCGTGTGAGACCGAATTCTTGGATGGCATCGGGATCCGGGTTTTGGCGTGCCGACTCCTGGTTGCCTGAAATCGACGCGTGGATTCGGTGGAACGGTTGGTCGCGACCTACGGCGGAGTGCTTTCGGCGGCCCAGCTCGTGGACGCCGGCGTGACGCGGGTGATGATCCGGAAGAACAGCGAACTTCGTCGTTTGAGGCACGGTTGGTATGCCTGCGGCCAGACCAGCAAGCAGGTCGAGACCGCTGTGTCAGCGGGCGGAGCGCTTGCGTGCACGTCCGTTCTGCGCCGCGCGGGGGTGTGGACGCCGGACAGCGGTGTGCACATCCGCTACAGCGATTCAAAGGCTCCGCGCGGAGCGAGAAACTGCCGGCCGTACGGGTGGAACCCACCAATCACGGCAGCCGTCGACTCCCTGGAGGTCGCTGTCGAATCCGCGGCACACTGCCTTGATCCGGAAGGCGTGGTCGTCATTCTCGACTCGATGCTCAACAAGAAGCTGATTCAGCTGGCGGATGCCAGAACCGTCACGCAGTCCTCTCGGTATTCGAGGTTCCACCTCGCGGAGCGATGCGACCCGAACGCGGAATCCGGGATCGAGTCGATCTCGCGGTTGAGGTTGCGGGCCAACGGAATCAAGCTCAGGACTCAAGTTTGGATCGGGACCTTCGCGCGAGTCGACATCCTCATCGGAAAGCGATTGATCATCGAATGCGATGGCGAGGAGTATCACGCTGGCGAATTTGAGGCCGATCGCGAACGCGACCGGGTCCTGGTGACGATGGGATATCTCGTGATCCGGTTGAGCTACAACCAGGTTATGTATGACTGGAATAGCTGCCTCCGAGACATCGTCACGATTGTCCGGCGGCGCGACCATCTACGACCTCCCAAAATGTAGGTCTCACGCGAGAGGCGAGGACATATCGTCCTCGCCTCTCGCGTCCGGTACAGATTTGAGCGGCTACTGCTTAGGCCGCCACTTCGTTACCCGCGATTCGACGAACACGAGCAAGTAGTTCAGCCCCAGGCCGATGAGCGAGACGGTCAGGATGCCCGCATACATCTGCGGAATCTGGAAGTTGAACTGCGACGAGATGATCAAGTAGCCGAGGCCGGCCTTTGCACCGACGTACTCGGTCGTGATGAGCACGAGCATCGAAGCGGCCGTTGCGAGCCGAAGGCCGGTGAAGATCGTCGGCAGGGCCGCCGGCACGATGACCTTGTAGAAGAGCTTGAAGTCCTTCAAGCCCAGCGATCGTGCCGACTTGATCAACAGCGGATCGACTGTCCGTGCGCCGCTGATCGTGTTGTACAGAATCGGCCAGAAGCACGCGTAGCCGATGATCGCGATCTTCGACAGATCGCCGATTCCCAGGATCAGCGTGAACACGGGCAGCAGGGCCACCGCGGCGGTGTTCAGGAAGATCGCAAGGAGCGGCGAAAGCACCTCGGCCACAGCCGAATACCACGCAATGAGAAGCCCCAGCGGAACCGCGATCGAAACTGCCACGAGGAGGCCGGTCAAGGACCGGTGCAGGCTCGCGTCGATGCTGATCCACAGATCACCCGACAGCGTCAGTTGCCAGAGCGCCGACAACACTTCGCTCAGCGGGCTGAGAAACGCCCGGTCGACCCAGCCGAGCGTCGGCGCGAGTTCCCAGATCGCCAGGAAGCTCGCCACGGCGACAACACGTTTGCTGACCGTGCTCAAAAGCGGAAGCACCCGACGTGGTTTGCGAACCACCGGGACCGCACGAGCGACGACCGAGACGGGTTTGTCGAGAGTTGCGCTAACCAACACCAACCACCTCCTGTGCTTCAAAGGCCTTCCGGACCTCGTCGTGGAGCAGACCCCAGATCTGACGCCGATAGGCGATGAAGTCGGGTGTCGAGCGCAGATCCTCGACTTCGCGATCGGGCAGATCGATCTGGACGATCTCCTTGATCCGCCCTGGTCGCGACGTCATGACGGCGACCCGCTGGCCGAGGAACACCGACTCGTCGATGCCGTGCGTGATGAACAGGATCGTGGTGCCGGTGCGCTGCCAGATCTCTCGGAGGTCGCCCTGCAATGCCTCCCGAGTCTGTGCATCGAGGGCTGCGTACGGCTCGTCCATCAGCAGCACTTCCGGTTCGTAGGCGAGGCTTCGTGCGATCGCCACGCGCTGCCGCATGCCGCCGGACAGTTCGTGCGGGTAATGCTTCGCGAAGGCCGAGAGTCCGACCTGTGCCAGCACTTCTCGTGCCCGCTCGGCCCGCTGCTTGCGCGGCACACCCTTCACTTCGAGACCGAACTCGACGTTCGCCTGCGCAGTCCGCCAGGGGAACAGGGCGTATTGCTGGAACACGACTCCGCGATCGAGCCCCGGCCCGGTGACCGGCTGATCACCGAGCAGGATCTGCCCCGAGGTCGGAGTGGTGAGGCCCGCGACGAGATCGAGCAGCGTCGACTTCCCGCACCCGCTGGGACCGACCAGAGTGAGGAACTCACCCTGGGCGATGTTCAGCGAGATGTTGTCGAGCGCGGTGAAGGCCGGCCCGCCATTGCGCGACGGGAACGTCTTGGTGACGTCCCGAAGGTGAATTCCGGTGTGGGAAGACATGATTACTTCTTCGCCGCTTGAGGTGCCTGAGCGTCAGCCGGCTGGACCGCAGTCGTGGCGTTGGCGTTGAACTCGTTGGTGAACAGATCGTCTGCCGACGGCAGTTCCTTCACCGCACCGGTGGCCTTGAGCCAGTCCTCCCAACGCTGGAAGTCCGAGTACTCGATGTAGCCGTAGTACGACGGGACGCCCGGCGAGAGCCAGTACTTGAGGGTGTCGGTGTTCTCATTCGGCCGGTGACGTGCCTCGATGATCGTGGTGAAGGTCTTGATGACCTCGTCGCGGGGAGTCAGTCGAGCCCACTGAATCGCCTTGCCGACACCGTCGACGAATGCACGTACGGCATCCGGGTTCTTCTTGATGAAGTCATTGCGGAAGACGTACGGACCACCGTTGAACGGACCGCCGTACTCCGAATGCTGATCCCAAAGAATGCGCAGACCACCAGCGGCGTCCGCACGCTGCTTGAACTGACCGGAGAGTCCGGCGGCGTCCACCTGTCCCTTGCGCAGGGCGTCTTCCTGGTTCGGCGGCGGGAGAGTCACGAGTTCGACCTGCTTGATCTCCTCCGGGGTCAGGCCCTCCTTCTTCAGCTCGTTGAAGATGTCGGCCTCGTTCTGACCACCGAGAGTGTTCACGGCGACCTTCTTGCCGATGAGATCGCGCGCGGACTTGATCGGGCTGTCGGCCGGAACGTAGTAGGCGCCGTAGTCCTTGTCGTCCCCGCCGTAGTAGTTGATGACGGCCTTGATGTCGGCTCCCGAGGCGACCAGCTTGGCGACTGCGCCGCCGAAAGCTCCGCCGAAGTCGGTCTCGCCGGTGGCTGCGGACTGGATGTCCTGCGGTCCGCTGATGGTGTTGCCGACCCAGTTGAGCTTGATCTTGCCGTCGAAGAAGCCCAGGTATTCGGCGAGCTCAGGGAGGGTCACCTGGTTGTTCCAGCCCTGGTAGCGCAGCGTGGTGACGCCCGATGCGTCGGGACCGGATTCGCTGGACTCGCTCGATCCGCAGGCGGTCAGGACCGTTGCAGCTGCAACCGCGAGAGCAGCCACGCGCACGGCGGGTTTCCGCCGAAATCGGAATCGGGTACGGATCGACAACGTAGTTCTCCTTGATGAATGGCACGCCAAACAAGTGCTCGATCGAGCACGGCACGGCGTAAAGGGGGTGCGCAACGAAGGCGCGAGGAATGACGAGGGCTGCTCTACCGACAACAGGTCGTGGGCATGGAAGTCATGGGGGACATGCTGGCTCAGTCTCACGGATCGGCACGAGCGTTTCCCTCACCGTGATCGAAACCCGGACATTTGCGCCACGGTGATCGCAACTGTTGTCCCGTGCGACACCGCCGACACAGATAAGAAACATGTCCCTCCACTTGAACGCATTTCTGATGGGCGTCGGCCATCACGAAGCCGCCTGGCGTCACCCGCGCACGAACGAGCACGCGGTTCTCGACGTCGAGCACTTCCAGAACCTCGGTCGGATCGCCGAGCGCGGAACCCTGGACTCGGTGTTCTTCGCCGACGGTCTGGCTGCGGGTCCGCGGATCGAACGCAACACCCTCGCGGTCTTCGAGCCGATCACGCTGCTGACTGCGATCGCGACGGCGACCGAACATGTCGGGCTCATCGCGACCGCGTCGACGAGCTACAACGAGCCCTTCACGCTGGCCCGCGCGTTCGCCTCGCTCGATCACATCAGTGGCGGTCGCGCCGGCTGGAACATCGTGACGTCGGCGGGAGCGGACGAGGCCGCGAACTTCGGCGTCGAGGGCATCCCGGAGCACAAACGTCGTTACGAGCGAGCGGACGAGTTTCTGCAGGTCGCGCTGAAATTGTGGGACAGCTGGGAGCGCGGTTCGATCGTGCTCGACGCTGCGGCCGGTCGCTTCGCCGACCCCTCGAAGGTGCACACGATCGACCACGTCGGCGAGCGTTTCCGCGTGAAGGGTCCACTGAATTCGCCGCGGTCACCGCAGGGGCGTCCACTCCTCGTACAGGCCGGTTCTTCGGAAACCGGTAAGGAATTCGCAGCTCAATACGCCGAAGCTGTCTTCACCGCGCAGCGCACGCTCGAGGAGGGCAAGGAGTTCTACACCGACCTCAAGCAGCGGCTGCCGAAGTTCGGGCGCAGTCGAAACGACCTCAAGGTGCTGCCCGGAATCGTGCCGTTCATCGGGTCGACGGAAGCCGAAGCCCGTGAGCTCGAAGAGTCGTTCACAGCCTTGATCTCGCCTGACTACGCGCTTCGGCAGTTATCGACGATGGTCGGCGTCGACCTCACCGAGCATGCACTCGACGCGCCGCTTCCGCCCCTTCCTCCGGAGCACGAGATCCAGGGCAACAAGAGCCGCTACCAGCTCGTGAAGGACCTGGCCGAGCGTGAGCAGCTCACGGTTCGTCAGCTCATCGTGCGGCTCGGCGGTGGACGCGGGCATCGAACTTTCGCAGGTACACCCGAGCAGATCGCCGATGAACTTCAGCTTTGGTACGAACAGGGGGCGGCCGACGGTTTCAACATCATGCCGCCGTACCTGCCGGGTGGGCTCGAGGACTTCGTCGATCACGTCGTCCCGATCCTGCGCAAGCGTGGCCTTTTCCGCACTGAATACACGGGCCGGACTCTGCGCGAGCATTACGGACTGCCCGAGGTCGATGCCGCGGCGGCATGGCCAGCTGCGCAGTAGAGCCTGAGCGGCGGTATCTCGCCGAACTCTTCTGGCCGGTTTTCGTTCCGGCGACGTTGTTCGGAGTTGGCATGGGCGCGGCGGCTCCGGTCGTCGCGCTCGCCGCCCGGGACCTTGGTGCACCGGTGTGGATTGCGGCGCTCGTCGCGTCGCTGTCAGGTTTCGGGATGATGCTCGGAGACCTCCCGTCCGGGGTGCTCGTGGCGCGGCTGGGAGAACGGAAAGCGCTGGTCCTGGCTAGTTTCACCGCCGTTGTCGGCGTGGTGCTCTGCATTCTCGCGCCGAGCGTCGAGGTGCTCGGCGTCGGCGTTCTGATCACCGGCGTTTCGAACGCGGTGTGGGGCCTGGCTCGGCAGAGTTACCTCTCGGCAGTCGTTCCGCTGAGTCATCGTGCGCGCGTGATGTCGACGTTCGGGCTCACCTTCCGGATCGGCATGTTCGTCGGGCCGGTCGCGGGCGCGGGTCTCATCGCCCTGATCGGCATCCGTGGCGGCTTCGTCATTCAGGGAATCGGCGTTCTCCTCGCGGGATTGCTCATGGTCCGGCAACAGGACGCGGATGGCCTGACCGGCAGCGACCAGCACCAACCTTTAGCCGGAGTCATCGCGGCGAACTCGTCGGTACTCGTCACGCTGGGAAGCGGGTCCGTGCTGCTCGGCGCGGCGCGCGCTGCGGTGCCGGTGGTCCTGCCGTTGTGGGCCGAACACATCGGGTTAAGCGCGGCCGTCGCGAGCCTCGCCTACGCAGCCGCGGCAGCGATCGACATGTCCTGCGGTTATCCGGCCGGGTACCTCATGGATCGGTTCGGTCGGGCGTTCGTGGCCGTGCCGTCCGTCGCGACTCTCGGTGCGGGCTATGTACTGATCGCGTTCGCGCACAGCGCGCCGACTTTGATCGCGGTCGCCCTTGTCTTCGGAATCGGGAACGGTTTCGGCAACGGCATCATCATGACGATCGGCGCCGATACCGCACCTCCCGGTGCACGCGCCGAGTACCTCGCGGCCTGGCGACTCATGCACGACATCGGGTGGTTCGCCGGCCCGCTCATCGTTAGCGGGCTGGCCGTCGTGCTTCCGCTGTCGGCGGCTTTTTCCTCACTCGCTGCGGCATCCGCGGTTGGCGCCGGCGTCTTTGCGCGCTATCTCCCGAAATTCACTCCCTCCCGTAAGGAGATCCATGTCCACCTATGAATTGCACGCTGACGTTCTCGTTGTCGGAGGCGGGCCCGCCGGAACCTGGGCCGCGCTCAAGGCGGCGGCAGCCGGAGCCTCCGTCGTCCTCGCGGACAAGGGCTATTGCGGTACGAGCGGCGCGACAGCGGCCGCCGGAACCGGGGTCTGGTACGTCCAGCCGGAGCCCGACCTTCGTGCGAAAGCCAAGGCGAGCCGGGAAGCGCTCGGCGGCTATCTCGCCGACCACGAGTGGATGGATCGCGTGCTCGATGAGACGTACGCGCGTATCAACGAGCTCGCCGAGGTGGGGAAGTACCCGTTCCCCACGGGCAACGACGGCAATCCGATCCGCCGTGGTGTCCAGGGTCCCGAGTACATGCGTCGGCAGCGGGCGCGGGTGAAGCGCGCGGGAGTTCGAATTCTCGACCACAGTCCCGTGCTGGAATTGCTCACCGATGGCACCGGCGCGGTCGCGGGAGCGGCCGGTACCGATCTGACGACGGGCGACAACTACCAGGTCAAGGCAGGTGCGGTCGTCCTCGCCAGCGGCGGCTGCGCGTTTCAGTCCGGCACGCTCGGCTGCAACGTCAACACCGGTGACGGTGCCTTGATGGCGGCCGAGGTCGGCGCGGTGTTCTCGGGGATGGAGTTCTCCAACGCCTATGCGATCGCACCGAAGTTCACCTCGATCACCAAGACCGCGTACTACAGCTTCGGGACGTTCTACCGCGCGGATGGATCGGTGCTCGAAGGCGCCGGCAGTACACGCGGTCGCTCGGTCATCGCCCGGACGCTGCTGACCGAACCGGTTTTCTGCATCATCGACAAAGCCGATGCCCAGATGCAGGCCGATATGCGCACTGGCCAGCCCAACTTCTTCCTCGCATTCGATCGACAGGGCATCAATCCCTTCGTCGACCCGTTCCCCGTCACGATGCTGCTCGAGGGCACCGTGCGCGGTACTGGGGGAGTTCGGGTCGCGGGCGAGGACCTCGCGACAGATGTGCCCGGGCTCTACGTCGCTGGAGATGTCGCGACCCGGGAGCTCATCTGCGGCGGGTTCACGGGCGGAGGTAGTCACAACTCGGCGTGGGCGGTCTCGTCGGGAAGTTGGGCGGGTGCAGGCGCCGCCCGCTATGCGCTGAGCATTGGTGCACGAGCCGCCAGTCGGGTCGTTCGTTCCGCCGGCCAGGCGGGGCTTCGGCCGCTGGGCCGTGGCGGCGATATCACCGCAGAGGAGGCACGTCGAGAAGTCCAAGACCAGGTGATTCCCTACGAAACCAACCTGTTCCGCACCCAGGAACGGCTGGAACCTGCCCTGGCATCGGTCAATAGCACGTGGCGGCGCGTCGTTTCCGGACTAGCGGGCGATACCTACCGGTCGCGCGAGGCCGCGGCGATGGTCGCGCATGCCCGCTGGATGTTCAATGCCGCGTTGTCGCGGACCGAGACACGCGGCATGCACAAGCGTGCCGACTTTCCTGAGCAAGATCCGCGCCAGGCGTACCGCCTCATCACCGGTGGTCTCGACGAACTGTGGTCGATGCCGGAATCGAAGTTCCTGCACAGTCAGTCGGCGGTGTCCGCATGATCGAGGTCATTTCGTCGGAGCGGTGCATCGAGTGCGACAAGTGCGTCGACGTCTGCCCGACGCGGGTGTTCGACCGGGGTGCGAACGGCATCCCGGTCATCGCCCGGCAGCAGGACTGCCAGACGTGCTTCATGTGCGAGGCATATTGCCCGGTGGATGCGCTTTTCGTGGCGGTCGAACGGCAGCCCCTGCCCGCTGGATCTCCGCTGCGAGATGAGGCGCATCTCGTCGAGAACGGCCTCATCGGGAGCTACCGGGAGAAGCTCGGATGGGGCCGGGGTCGCACTCCAGGTGCGAAGTTTGCGATCGGCCCGGTGCTGTGAGCCAGCCGGGCAGAGGCACAGCTCAGTGGACTTTCCCACAGACTGTGCACCGGCCTCTAGATCGCTGGTCAGGGCCAACTAAGCTATAGCCCGATCGCCACGAACTGATTTTCAGGAGCCTACGTGACTCGTCCGGTAGTTCTGATTGCCGACAAGCTTGCCCAGTCCACTGTTGACGCCCTCGGTGACGGTGTCGAGGTCCGCTGGGTTGACGGACCTGACCGCCCCGCACTCCTGGCCGCCGTGCCGGAGGCTGACGCTCTGCTCGTTCGCTCGGCCACGACTGTCGACGCCGACGTCCTCGCTGCCGGCACGAAGCTGAAGATCGTCGCCCGTGCTGGTGTCGGCCTCGACAACGTCGACGTGCCCGCCGCAACCGCGCGCGGAGTCATGGTCGTCAACGCCCCGACCTCGAACATCCACACCGCCGCCGAGCACGCGGTGACCCTCATGCTGTCGGCTGCCCGTCAGATCCCGCAGGCCGACGCGAGCCTTCGTGACGGCAAGTGGCTGCGCAGCAAGTTCAACGGTGTCGAGATCTTCGGCAAGACCGTCGGCGTCGTCGGCCTCGGCCGCATCGGTCAGCTGTTCGCGCAGCGCCTGGCCGCTTTCGAGACGCACATCATCGCGTACGACCCCTACGTCTCGGCCGCTCGTGCCGCGCAGCTCGGCATCGAGCTCGTGACGCTCGACGAGCTGCTGCAGCGCGCCGACCTCATCTCGGTGCACCTCCCGAAGACCCCCGAGACCAAGGGTCTGATCGGCAAGGAGAACCTCGCCAAGACCAAGCCGGGCGTCGTCATCGTGAACGCCGCCCGCGGTGGCCTCGTCGACGAGCAGGCGCTTGCCGACGCCATCAAGTCGGGTCACGTCCGTGCTGCCGGCCTCGACGTGTTCAACACCGAGCCGTGCACCGACAGCCCGCTGTTCGAGCTTCCGCAGGTCGTCGTGACCCCGCACCTCGGCGCTTCGACCTCGGAGGCGCAGGACCGCGCCGGTACCGACGTCGCGAAGTCGGTGCTGCTGGCTCTCGCTGGTGAGTTCGTTCCGGATGCGGTCAACGTTGCCGGTGGTCGCGTCGGTGAAGAGGTCGCGCCGTGGCTCGAGGTCGTGCGCAAGTCGGGCGTTCTACTCGGTGCGCTGTCGCCGGAGCTTCCGGTCAGCCTGTCGGTCGACGTCCGTGGTGAGCTCGCCTCGGAAGACGTCGAGATCCTGAAGCTGTCGGCGCTGCGCGGGCTCTTCTCGGCCGTCATCGAAGACTCGGTCACGTTCGTCAACGCTCCTTCGCTGGCCGAGAGCCGCGGGGTCACCGCTACCGTCACCAAGGCGTCGGAGAGCCCGAACCACCGCAGCGTCGTCGACGTTCGCGCGGTCTACGGCGACGGATCGGTTGCCAATGTCGCCGGTACGCTGACTGGCCCGCAGCAGGTCGAGAAGATCGTCAACATCAACGGCCGCAACTTCGACCTGCGTGCTGAGGGTCTGAACCTGCTCGTGCACTACTCGGACCGCCCGGGTGCGCTCGGCAAGCTCGGCACCGCGCTCGGTGATGCCGGCATCAACATCCTCGCCGCTGCGCTCGCGCAGGACACCGAGGGCCCGCTCGCGACGATCCTGCTCCGTGTGGACCGGGACGTTCCGGCCGACGTGCGTGAGAAGATCGCCGCTGCAGTCGACGCCAGCCTCCTCGCGGTCGTCAACCTCGCATGAGGCTCGGAGTCATCGCCGGTGACGGCATCGGCCCCGAGGTCATCACCGAGGCACTGAAGGTTCTTCGCGCGGTCGTCCCGAACGTCGAGACGACCGAATACGACCTCGGTGCCCGGCTGTACCACCGCACGGGGGAGTTGCTGCCGGACAGCGTTCTCGAGGAACTGCGCGGGCACGACGCGATCCTCCTCGGAGCGATCGGTGACCCGTCGGTGCCGAGCGGAATCCTCGAGCGCGGCCTTCTCTTGAAGGCGCGCTTCGCGCTCGACCATCACGTCAACCTGCGCCCGTCGCGTCTGTACCCGGGCGTCACGAGCCCGATCGCGGGTAACCCGCCGATCGACATCGTGGTCGTGCGGGAAGGAACTGAAGGTCCGTACATCGGAAACGGTGGTGCGCTTCGGGTCGGGACGCCGCAGGAAGTCGCGACCGAGGTCAGCGTCAACACCCGGTTCGGCATCGAGCGGATCGTTCGCTTTGCGTTTGAGAAGGCGGTGACGCGTCGCAAGCACGTCACGCTGCTGCACAAGACGAACGTGCTGACGTTCGCCGGTTCGCTGTGGCAGCGCACGGTCGACGACATCAAGAAGGGCTATCCCGAGGTCGATGTGGCCTACCAGCACATCGACGCGGCGACGATTCACCTCGTCACCGACCCGGGTCGCTTCGACGTGATCGTCACCGACAACCTCTTCGGCGACATCATCACCGACCTCGCGGCGGCAGTCACCGGCGGAATCGGGCTCGCTGCATCGGGCAACATCGATGCCACGCGCACGAACCCATCGATGTTCGAACCCGTTCATGGAAGTGCCCCGGACATCGCGGGCCAGGCCAAGGCCGACCCGACCGCGGCGATCCTGTCGGTCTCGATGCTCCTCGACCACGTCGGCGAGAAAGAGGCTGCGGCACGGGTCGAGAAGGCAGTTGCCGAGGATCTTGCGACTCGAACGGGTCCGGCCAAGACCCATGAGGTCGGCGACCGGATCGCAGGGTTGCTCTAGCGAACTAGTACGAAGTAGGGGCGGGCAGAGTCAGTCTGCCCGCCCCTACTCTCGTCTCAAGGGATTAGCGGCCGCGGTGTGGCGAGGAAGCCTGAGCCGCCGACCACGAGGTTGCAGCCCGCCCCTTCACGAGGGCGATGAATGTGGTCCCCGGCGACGAAAGCGCGGCGCCTTGCTCGCCTGTTCGGGTTTCGGGGGCGAAATGACCGTTCTCTGTGGGTGGGCGGGCCCGTCCGTCGGCGCTTCGACATTAATCGTTCGGCACCAAGGGAATCGCGGCCGCCGCGATCGCTGCACACACTGCGAAGACGGCCGGGTACCCGGCTGCGTCGATGAGCACTGCGAACAGCGGCGCGATTGCGGCGCCGGCACCGTGTTGTCCCGTGTTTTGGATGCCAAGGCTGCGTCCGCTCCAGAACGGACCAGCGATCTCCGCGACCGCAGTGTAGGCCAAGCCGTTGTCGGCCACGGTGACCACGGATGCCAAAACCATCATGAGGACGGCGACGGGCCAGCCGACGAAATCGGTAAGCGCCAGAATAGCCATCGTCGCGGCCGCGGCCACGGCGATACGCCGCAGAGGGACCATGCGACTGCCCAGCCGGTCGGACCACATGCCAGCGCCGATGCGACCCAGTGCGCCCAGAACCTGGACCAAGGTGATCATCACGCCGGCGGCGGCAAGCGTCCATCCGCGCGAGTCGTGCAGCCACAGCAGAGCGAACGTCCACAGCGTCACCTGCGGTACTACGAGCATCGCCGACACGAGGTGGATGCGCACGAGCCGGTGGTCGCCGCGGTATGGATTTGCGCGCGAAACGCTGAGGTCTCTCGACTTCGGCCGGGGCGGGTCGACGATCCCGACAAAGCAGGCCACCGCGCCGATTGCCGTCAGAACCGCCGGGACCGCGAGTCCGCCAGCGATCCCATGGACCGCGGCTGCTTGCGGAATCGAGATGGCGGCGATCCCGACGCCCAGGGGGAGCGACGACTGTCGAATGCCCATCGCAACGCCGCGATTGTTCGCGGCGAACCAGCCGACGACGACCCGCCCGCTCGCGGCGTTCGTTCCGGCTGCCGACATTCCGCCGAAGAGCAACGCCAGGCCCAGCATGATGTCGCTGTGCGCGAACATGCCACCGACGCTGGCGATGCTCACGAGCGTCAGACACGTGGTCAGAACGAACCGCTCGCCCGTGCGGTCGAGGATGTAACCCCAGAAGACGAGGGTCAGCATAAGTCCGACGGACGTCATCGCGACGATGGTCGCTGCGTGAGCAAGTGATCGAGTTTCACCGAGTTTCGGCAGCAGAAACGGGGCGCCGTTGACGAAAACGCCGGAGGTGGTTTGGGCGAACACTCCGATCCACAGCATGGCCCAGCGACGCGTAGGACTTGGATCTCTCATGCCGACCTCGCTGACATCGATGACAGGTGTCTCGATCATCGTGAGGAGTGCGTCTCACCTGATGCAACAGCGTTCTCACATAATGAACATCGGGTGTAGCAAGTGTGACGAATTGCATTGCTAAGAGCGGTGGTTGCTCTGGACGAAGCAGGTGATTCAGGCGCCAAGCCGCTGGGCGGTTGTCGTGGGTGTGGCCGATCGCTGCGGATTCGGATTCCCGATGGTCCGCTCGTAGGCGACACCCATTCCGGCGGCTCCGGTGACATGAACCGTCACCTTGCGGCCCGCACGATCGACTCTGGTGGCTATGCATGGCCGGTCCCATCGACGAGTCCCGGGGTGGCAATTACACAGGCGGGCGGAGTGGTCGCCGGCTCAAAGTCAGCGCTACCTTATTGGACAGGCGGCGATGCTGTGGAATTGCCGGAAGCGGGAAGTGCGCTCGCGAACCCCGGCGCGGCCAGCCCGAATGCAGCGGCGGCAGCAGCCGCCTGCAGGACCGTTCGGGCAGTCTGGGTCTGGCGATGGATCAGGGTCATCGGATCATTTCCTCTTGTTCAATGCTCACTCGGCCCACTCGCGGGACAACTTAGGGCGAATGTGCAGCAAACGTGAAAAGTCTGCGAGGAGTCGACTGTCTGTACGTCAAACGAATGACAAGGCAACACGGTTCGTGTGCTGCGCACCGGGTCCTCGGGCGTCGTCCCGGCGATGGGGTGACGGACCGTGAACAGGCGACTCGCGCAGAGACGTAAGCTTTGCAAGTGCGTTTAGCGAGAGTCGCGAGTCCAGATGGTGTTGCGTTTGTCAGCGTGGAGGGTGAAGTAGCCCGCGAGATTGCGGATCACCCATTCGGCAATCCCACGTTCACGGGCCGTACCTGGCAGCTCGCCGACATTCGGCTGCTCGCGCCGATCCTCGCGTCGAAGATCATCTGCGTCGGCAAAAACTATGCGGCACACGCGGCTGAAATGGGCTCGGCGCCGCCGGAGAACCCGGTCATCTTCATGAAGCCGAGTACCTCGATCGCGAGCCCGAACTCGGCAATCGTCATTCCGCCGACCTCGCAGCAGGTCGATTACGAGGGCGAGCTTGCAGTCGTCATCGGGCGTCCGTGCAAGGACGTGAAGGCCGCTCGCGCCAACGATGTGATCCTCGGCTACACCGTCGCCAACGACGTCACCGCTCGCGACCACCAGCGGATGGACGGACAGTGGACTCGGGCCAAGAGCTACGACACCTTCTGTCCGCTCGGTCCGTGGATCGAAACCTCTGTCGACCCGAGCGATCTCGAAATCAAGACCGAGGTCGATGGCGTCGTCAAACAGCAGAGCCGTACAAGCCTGCTTCTGCACAGCATTCCGGAACTCATCGAATGGGTATCCGCAGTGATGACGCTGCTCCCCGGCGACGTCATCCTCACCGGAACCCCGGAGGGCGTCGGCCCGATCGTCGAAGGCCAGTCGGTCTCGGTGACGATCGAAGGCATCGGCACGCTCACCAACACCGTCACCAGCAAGCGTTAAGGAACCTCCATTGTCGCGGGTACGCGTTCGCTTTTGTCCGTCGCCGACCGGCACGCCACACGTCGGCCTCGTCCGGACGGCTCTCTTCAACTGGGCTTTTGCACGACATCACGGCGGCACCTTCGTGTTCCGCATCGAAGACACCGACGCCGCTCGAGATAGCGAAGAGTCGTTCGCGGCGCTTTTGGACGCGCTGCGGTGGCTGGGCTTGGACTGGGATGAGGGGCCGGAGGTCGGGGGACCGTTCGAGCCCTACCGACAGTCGCAGCGCAAAGACATCCACCTCGAGGTCGTGCAGAAGTTGCTGGCGGCAGGGGAGGCCTACGAGTCGTTCTCGACTCCGGAGGAGGTCGAGGCTCGGCACAAGGCGGCCGGGCGTGACCCGAAGCTCGGCTACGACAACTTCGATCGCGCGCTCACTGATGAGCAGAAGCAGGCGTTCCTCGCTGCCGGTCGCAAACCGGTCATTCGACTGCGTATGCCCGACCACGACCTGACCTGGAACGACCTCGTTCGTGGCGAGACCACTTTCAAAGCCGGCGTCGTTCCGGACTTCGCGCTCACGCGCGGCAACGGCGACCCGCTGTACACGCTGGTGAACCCGGTGGACGACGCGATGATGAAAATCACGCACGTACTTCGCGGCGAGGATCTGCTCCCGTCGACGCCGCGCCAACTCGCCCTCTATGAGGCGCTGAACCGGATCGGTGTCGCGGAGGGTACGCCGGAGTTCGGCCATCTCCCGTTCGTCATGGGACAGGGCAACAAAAAGCTTTCGAAGCGCGACCCCGAATCGAGTCTGTTCCTGCACCGCGATCGCGGCTTCATTCCCGAGGGATTGCTGAACTATCTCGCGCTGCTCGGTTGGTCGATCGCCGATGACCGCGATGTCTTCTCGTTGGCGGAGATGGTCGCTGCGTTCGACATCAACAAGGTCAACTCGAACCCCGCGCGGTTCGACCAGAAGAAGGCCGACGCGATCAATGCCGAGCACATTCGGCTCCTGAGCCCGGCGGACTTCACGCAGCGCCTGCGCATCTACATGACCGGACATGGTCATCTGGGTCCGGATGTCGACGACCAGGTCTTTGCCGCAGCCGCCGAGCTGATCCAGACCCGCATCGTGGTGCTGTCGGACGCGTGGGCGCTCCTCAAGTTCCTGTTCGTTCCGGAGGATGAGTTCTCCATCGACCCGACGGCTGCGTCGAAGAACCTCGGTTCTGGCGCCGCTGAGGTCCTCGACGCCGCGCTCGCCGCGCTGGAGGCTCTGCCAGCCTGGGAGGCTGCTCCGATCGAGGAAGCGCTCAAGTCTGCCCTTGTGGACGGTCTCGGACTGAAGCCTCGCAACGCGTTCGGCCCGGTCCGTGTGGGGGTCACCGGCTCGAACATCAGCCCGCCGCTCTTCGAGTCGATGGAGCTGCTCGGCCGTGAGCGGTCCCTCGCGCGCCTGAAAAGCGCCAGAAAGGCACTCTGACCTGCCGATTTGTAGGGAGTGGCCAGTTGTCTGCTAACCTCTTACACGGCTCGAACGACAGAGGGGCGATCCCCTGAAAGCGCCAGAGCAGTGAGCGAAAAGCGCGAGCGATTCGTGAAATATATTGGGGTATGGTGTAATTGGCAACACTGCTGATTCTGGTTCAGCCATTCTAGGTTCGAGTCCTGGTACCCCAGCGCACTCGATCTTTTGATCCAGTCGGCAAAATAGCGAGTCTTGGCCCCGTCGTCTAGCGGCCTAGGACGCCGCCCTCTCAAGGCGGTAGCGCGGGTTCAAATCCCGTCGGGGCTACAACAGAAATCCCCGGTCTTCGGACCGGGGATTTTTTGTGTCTCGAGTCCTGGACGAAGTCGGGCATTCTGGACGAATGAGTCCAACGTCTCGAAGCGGAAGGCCCCAAAGGACAGTACGTTTGGGAGACGAGTCCGTTGGCCGTCCAACGTCGTTCATGACCCGAAATGAGGGATAGCCGTGACACAGCCCCCGTTCGACAACACCGGATACTCCGCGCCTGGCAATCCGCCGCCCGGATACCCTGCCCCGGGATACCCACCTCCGGCATACGCGGCGCGACCGATGACGGCGGATGGCGAGCGGACCATTGGGATGCTGGCCCACCTGGTGCCACTCATCGCGATGGTGTGCAGCGCCGGACTGCTCGGGTTCGTGGCGTCGCTCGTGATCTATCTCGTTTACAAGGATCGCGGTCCGTTCGCCCGGGAGAACGCCGTGAACTCGCTGAACGTGCAGATCATCACGGCGATCATGCTGGTCATCTCAGCCGTGCTCATGCTGGTGCTGATCGGCTTTGTGACGTACCCGCTCGCGCTGCTTTTCGCGTTCGTCGTGCACATCATCGGCGCGATGAAGGCAAACCGCGGCGAATGGTGGACGCCGCCGCTGACCCCGCGATTCGTTCACTGAGTCATCGCTTCACAGCCACGATCGCGAACTTGCGCACGCGGCCGCTGCCGAGCCAGTCACTCCATAGTTCATGGGCAGTGATCAGCTTGGCAGTGGCTGGTGCCCCGATCTCGTCGGCGATCTGGGCCGAATCAGCTCGATAGCTGCGAAGCAGCGCGGTCGCCGTCGCCTGATGGGAAGAGCTCCAGTCCTGCCGCCAGGTCACGGTCAGTCCGGAGTTTCGCAGCACGGCCGTCAGTTGCGCCAACTCGATGGGACAGACGGTTTCCGACGCGGGCATCCGAGCCTGCTCCTGCCGGGTGAGCGGCCGGCCTTCCTCGACCGTGAAGGCGAAATGGCCGCCTGGCTCGAGCGCGCGTGCCACGTCACGCACCAGTGCGTCCTTGTCCGGGAATTCCAGCATCGTCTCCAGCAGAAGCACCACGTGGAAGCGGCCTTCGGGTAGCGGCGGAAGATGGGCCTGTTCGAACCTGCAGGGGAGAGTCCCGGCGAGCTCTCGGGCGGTGGCGAGGGAGTCCGCGGAGCGATCGATGCCGAGGTAGTGGCATCCCGTCTCCGCCGTGATCATCCGGCCGGGGCCGCCCATCCCGCAGCACAAGTCGAGCACGGAGACGCCGGGACCGACTCCGGCCTGATAGGCCAGCTCTCGGACCTCGCTCGCCGACACGAAGCTCTCCTGGCCTACGTACTCGGCCGTGGGAAAGGCGGTGGCCCGGGCCCGCTCCAGCACCGTCGACATGCCTCTAGTCTGAATTGGTGTTCGACCTTCGGAAGCTGATTGCGCCGCCTGCCAACGACATCGTGGGCCTGCCCTGGCGTGGCGGTGACGGCGAAGCGCCACTGGACGTGAGCAGCCTGCCGCTGTTCCGCGGCCTACGGCCACTCAAACGGTGGCGGTACCTCGGGGTGTACGGCGCGGATGTGCAGTTGTGCGTAGGCGTGGCGCGCATCGCGGGTGCCGCCCAGTCGTTCTGGGCCGTGCATGATCGCATCTCCGGCGAATTCCGGGACCGCGCAGTGATGTGGTCGGCTGTCGAATTCGGTGATCGCTCGGTCTCGTTCACCGGAGTCGACCTGCGTTACGAACGCGCGGGCGACCCTGTCGAGGTGGTGACGTTGCACGGTGATCATCCGATCTGGACTCGGAAGACGCCGGTCCGAGTCACGGGGACGGTCGACGGGAAAGACATCGATTCGCGCGGGCTCGTCGATGAGTCGGCCGGTCACCACGCGCGCGTGACGAAGTGGTTCTGGAGTGCCGGCTGCGGTGTCTCGACCACCGGCGCGGAAGTCACCTGGAACCTCGTCGACGGCGTTCACGATTCCCCGACGAACTCCGAGCGGACGCTGTGGGTCGACGGAGTGCCGCGGGAGGTCGACGCGGTCGACTTCGCCGCCGACCTGTCCCGGGCGGGTGAGCTCGCGTTCCACGCCGAAGCTCAGCGCGCGCGGCACGACCGCCTCGTACTCATCGACAGCGAGTATCGGCAGCCGTTCGGCACGTTCACGGGACGGGTTGGAAATGTCGAACTCTCAGACGGCTACGGCGTCATGGAGAGTCACGACGTTCGTTGGTGAACTAGAGCCGCTTCGTCAACGCCTCGGACGCGGAGAGCAGGTCCGCGGCCCAGCGCACCGCCGGTCTCCGGCCGATGCGGTCCGTGGGACCGCTCACGGAGATTGCCGCGACGACGGCTCCGGAGGC